>NZ_JBICZB010000027.1:0-96985 GCF_043201815.1 Kitasatospora sp. NPDC048296 | reverse complement strand
TGTCCCCCCCACCCCCCCCCCCCCACCCCTCCCCCCCACCGTCTTTTTGTGTATACGGTTTTTTCCCATTGGGGGGGGGCCCCCCCCCCCCCGGGGGGGCCCCCCCCCCCCCCCCGACGGGGTGAAGCAGGTGGGTGTCAGTGGAAGCTGTGCTCCGCCGCCGGGAAGGCTCCGGTGCGGACCTCCTCGGCGAACTCGCGGGCGGCCTCGCCCAGGACGCCGCGCAGGTTGGCGTACTTCTTGACGAACTTGGGCACCCGGCCCGCCGTCATGCCGGCCATGTCGGTCCAGACCAGCACCTGGGCGTCGGTCTCCGGCCCGCCGCCGATGCCGACGGTCGGGATCGCCAGCTGCTCGGTGACCTGGGCGGCCAGCTCGGCCGGGACGGCCTCCAGGACCACCGAGAAGGCGCCGGCCTGCTGGACGGCCTTGGCGTCGCGCAGCAGCTGGTGCGCCGCCTCGTCGCCGCGGCCCTGGACGGGGTAGCCGCCGAAGGCGTGCACGGACTGCGGGGTGAGGCCGATGTGCGCCATCACCGGGATGCCGGCCTCGACCAGCAGCTCGATCGAGCGGGCGCTGCGCTCGCCGCCCTCCAGCTTGACCGCGCCGACCCCGGCCTCCTTCATCAGCCGGGCGGCGTTGTGCATGGCCTGGGCGGGCGACTCCTGGTACGAGCCGAACGGCAGGTCGGCGACGATCATCGCGCGCTGGGTACCGCGGACGACGGCGGCGGAGAGCATCGCCATCTGATCCATGGTCACCGGCACGGTGGTCTCGTAGCCGAGGTGGCAGTTGCCGGCGGAGTCGCCGACCAGCAGGACGGGGATCCCGGCCTCGTCGAACACCCCTGCGGTGAGGGCGTCGTAGGCGGTCAGCATCGCCCACTTCTCGCCGCGCTGCTTGGCGGCGGCGAGGTCGCGGACGGTGACGCGGCGGTTGGTGATCCCGCCGTAGAGGGTGGTGGTCGACGCCTGGTTTTGGGCAGGCGAAGGCGAAGAAGCGTTCATCGAACGGACTCCTGAAGGGTTGTCGTCTCGTGGCGCCGTGCGGCGTCCCCGGATCACCTCCATGCTTGCACGCCCCGACGTGAGCGCAAAGAGGGGTGCGCGCGACCGGGTGCGATCCACGCCACACCGGCCCCTCCGGGCCATCCGGGCTTTGCCTCCATTTTACGAAACGGATTCGTCTCGTATCGTATTGGCCGCTACTCTGGTGCGGGGGGTTACGAGACGTCCGCGACTCGCAAATGCCCGCCAGTGCCACGCCAACACGGACGGGAAGACCAATGACCACCGCAGCCGCGCCACCCCGTGTGCCGGAAGCCATCCACCGCAGACGCTGGGCGATCCTGTGCACCCTGGTGCTCGCCCTGCTCGTCGTCGTGCTCGACAACTCGATCCTCAACGTCGCGATGAAGACCATCGCGACCCCCGCCCCGGTCGGTCTGGGCGCCACCCAGAGTGACCTCGAATGGGCGATCAACTCCTACACCCTGGTGTTCGCCGGGCTGCTCTTCACCTCGGGCCTGCTCGGTGACCGCTTCGGCCGCAAGCGTGCCCTGCTGGCCGGCATGGTGGTCTTCGGCATCGCCTCGCTGCTGTCCGCGATGGCCGGCTCGCCCGGCGAACTCATCGGCTACCGCGCCCTGATGGGCGTCGGCGGCGCGCTCGCGATGCCCGCCACGCTGGCGATCATCATGAACGTCTTCGAGCGCGAGGAGCAGCCCAAGGCGATCGGCATCTGGGCCGGCGCGGTCGGCCTGGCCATCGCCATCGGCCCGATCACCGGCGGCGTGCTGATCGAGCACTTCTGGTGGGGCTCGGTCTTCCTGGTCAACGTCCCGATCGTGGTCGTCGCGGTGATCGCGATGGCGATCCTGGTCCCCGAGTCCAAGGACCCGAACCCGGGCAAGATGGACCCGGTCGGGGTGCTGCTGTCGATCATCGGCCTGGTCGCGCTGATCTACGGCATCATCAAGGGCGGCGAGCTGGCCGACTTCACCTCCTTCGAGGCCTGGGGCCCGACCCTGCTCGGCGTGCTCGCGCTGGTCGCCTTCGTCTGGTTCGAGCGCCGCACGCCGTTCCCCGCGCTGGACGTCACCTGGTTCCGCAACAAGGTGTTCAGCGCCTCGGTGGTGGTCGTCGCCGTGATCTTCTTCGCGCTGATGGGCGTCTCCTTCTTCGGCGTCTTCTACACCCAGAGCGTGCGCGGCTACAGCGCCCTGCAGGCCGGTCTGCTGATGCTGCCGCTGGCCGTCGCCCAGCTGATGTTCGCCCCGCGGGCCCGGCTGGTGGTCGACCGCCTCGGCGTCGCCGCCACCGCCGCCGGCGGCATGGTGCTGGTCGCGATCGGCTTCGTCGGCTACACCGTGCTGACCGCGACCACCCCGATCTGGGTGCTGATCGTGCTCGGCCTGGTGATGGGTGCGGGCATGGCGCACGTCATGCCCCCGGTCACCGTCGCGATCATGGGCTCGCTGCCCCGCGAGAAGGCCGGCGCCGGATCGGCCGTCAACAACACCTTCCGCCAGGTCGGCGGCTCGCTCGGGGTCGCCGTGCTCGGCGCGGTGCTCTCCAGTGTCTACCGGGACGGGATGGCCGACACCCTCAACCACCTGCCCGAGGGGCTGCGCGAGAAGGCCGGCGAGTCGCTGGAGTCCACCCTGGCCATCGCCGAGCGGATCCCGAACGGCGCGGGCAAGGCGCTGATCGCCCCGGCGAACGACGCCTTCATCCACGCCATGCACGTGGTGGCCTCGCTCTCGGTGGGCATCTCGCTGGTCGGCGCGCTGGTCGCCTGGTTCCTGCTGCCGCGCCGCACCGCCGCCCCCGGCGGCCCGGCCGGACCGGCCCCGGCGCAGCCGGGCCAGGCCCGGGAGGCCGCGGCCGCCGACGCCTGATCTGCGGATCAGCTGCGCGACAATGGCCCTGCCGACCGGTGCACCCGGTCGGCAGGGCCTCGGTCCAGGCGGGGCCACCCGCCCGCGGACCCACCCACCGAAACGCCACGGCGCCCGCGCGCGCAGGGGTCAGCGAGGGAGAGACATCGGGGATGAGGACGGACACGCCGAGCGCCGACACCGGGCAGCACTGTGCGGCCGCACGCCGCGGCCGGCCCCGCAGTGAGGCCGCCGAGCAGGCCATCCTCACCGCCGTCGAGGAGATGATGGCGGCCGGCACCACACTCTCCGAGCTCACCATCGAGGGCATCGCCACCGCCGCCGGCGTCGGCAAGGCCACCATCTACCGGCGCTGGTCCAACAAGGAGGCCCTGCTGGTCGACGTGGTCAGCCGGCTGGAGGTCCCGGTACCGGAGCCGTCCGGCGGCAGTGCCCGGGACGACCTGATCGAGATGATCGACTACGTCCGCCGGCGCGGCCTCGCCAAGCGCACCCGCTGGGTGCTCAAGGCCGCCCTCGGTCAGATGCAGACCCTCCCCGAGCTGTACGCCGCGTACCGCGAGCGGGTGATCAAACCCCGCCGGGAGGCCGGGCTCGGCCTGATCCGCCAGGCCGTCGCCGAGGGCATCATCCGTGACGACCTCGACCTGGACCTGCTCGGCGACCTGCTGATGGGCCCGATCCTCTACCGCAGCATCCTGTGGGACGACTCCGACCTGGAGGACCCGGACCTCGCCCGCAAGATGGTCGACGCCCTGCTCGACGGCCTCGCGCCCAAGTAGCGCCCACGCAGCGCCCACGCAGCGCCCAAGCAGCGCCCGAGTGGATCGTGTCCGGACGTGGCCTGGCTCACCAAACCGGGCCACGCCGGAACCCGCTCCCGGGGGCGGGCGTCTGTCCCGGCATAGGCTGAGCCGGGTATCCGATCAAACCGGCACCAGTCCGGCACTCCGCCCGTACCCGCACGGACCGGACGCCGGACCGGCGACGGCACGAACGAGGGAGCCACGGCATGACGCAGGCGGACAGCACCGACCGCATCACGGCCGCCTGGGGCACGGGCGCCGCCCCCGGCGGCCGTACCGGCGGCTTCCTCGGCCTGCGGGGCTGGGGCCGGGACGGCCGCGGCAGCAGCACCTGGCGGCGCGGACTGGTGATCGCGCTGCTGGCCGTGCTCACCGCCGTGCTGCTGGCCTTCCACGCCGAGGTGCCCAACGGCGTCGGCAACCTCGGCAGCCTGCTGGAGACCTTCCTGCCCTGGCTGGGCCTGGCCGTCCCGGTGCTGCTGGTGCCCGCGCTGCTGCGCCGCTCCGCCACCGCGCTGCTCGCCCTGCTGCTACCCGCCGTGCTGTGGGCCAACCTGTTCGGCGGGCTGCTGACCGACAAGAGCGGCGGCAAGGGCGACTGGACGGTGGTCAGCCACAACGTCGCCGCCGACAACACCGACGTGCCGGGCACCATCCGCGGCCTGGTGGCCTCGGATGCCCAGATCGTCGCCCTGCAGGAGCTGGCCGGCAAGGCTCTGCGGGCCTACGAGACCGGCCTCGCCGACGCGTACCCGTACCACGCGGTGGAGGGGACGGTCGGGCTCTGGTCGAAGTACCCGATCAGCGGGGTCTCCCCGGTGGACCTGAAGATGGGCTGGACCAGGGCGTTCCGGGCTCAGGTGGCCACCCCGCAGGGCCCGGTCGCGGTGTACGTCGCGCACCTGCCGTCGGTCCGGCTCAAGGCCGAGAGCGGTTTCACCGTCGACCAGCGGGACGTCAGCGCCCAGGCGCTCGGGGACGCGATCCAGGGCGAGCAGCAGAAGAAGGTCCTGCTGCTCGGCGACCTGAACGGCACCATGAACGACCGCAGCCTGGCGCCGGTCACCTCGCAGATGCGCTCGGCCCAGGGGGCCGCCGGGGACGGCTTCGGCTTCAGCTGGCCGTCCGCCTTCCCGATGGCGCGGATCGACCAGATCATGAGCAAGGGCGGGCTCAAGCCGGTGGACTCCCGCACCCTGCCCCGGGACGGCAGCGACCACCTCGCGGTGGCCGCCGCCTACCGGTACTCCTCGTAGGTCAGCCGCGCCGCCAGCGGTTGGTGATCGGCAGCCGGCGGTCCCGGCCGAAGTTCTTCACCGAGATCTTCGGGCCCGGCGGGTACTGGCGCCGCTTGTACTCGGCGGTGTCGACCAGCCGGACCACCCGGTCCACCACGGCCGGGTCGAAGCCGGCCGCGACGATCGCATCCCGGCCCTCGTCGCCCTCGATGTAGCGGTCCAGCACGCTGTCCAGCAGGTCGTAGTCGGGCAGCGAGTCGGTGTCCTTCTGGTCCGGCCGCAGCTCGGCGGACGGCGGCTTGCTGATCGTGTTCTCCGGGATCGGCGGCATCTCGCCGCGCCGCTCGGCCTCCTCGTTGCGCCAGCGGGCCAGCCGGAAGATCAGCGACTTGTAGACGTCCTTGATCGGCCCGAACGCGCCCACCGAGTCGCCGTACAGGGTCGAGTAGCCGACCGCCAGCTCGCTCTTGTTGCCGGGCGCGAGCACGATGTGCCCCTCCTGGTTGGAGATCGCCATCAGCAGGGTGCCGCGCAGCCGGGACTGCAGGTTCTCCTCGGCCAGGCCGGTCAGCTCGGTGGCACTCAGGTAGGCGTCGAACATCGGGGCGATGGAGACGGTCCGGAAGTGCAGCCCGGTGCGGCGGGCCAGCTCGGCCGCGTCGTCCCGGGAGTGCTGGGAGGAGTAGCGGCTGGGCATCGAGACGCAGTACACGTTCGAGGGCCCGATCGCGTCCACCGCGATCGAGGCCACCAGCGCCGAGTCGATGCCGCCGGAGAGGCCGATCAGCACCGATTCGAAGCCGTTCTTGGTCACGTAGGCCCGGGTGCCGGCGACCAGTGCCGCCCAGATCTCGGCCTCGTCGGACAGCCGCGGCGCGACCCCTGCGTCGAGCCGTCCGGCGGGGGCCTCGGCCTGCTCGCCGCCCAGCTCGGTGCGGACCAGGCGGAGCCCGTCGCTCAGCAGCAGGCCGTCGGTGCGGTCGCTGCTGGCCGCCGGCAGGTCGAGGTCCAGCACCAGCAGGTGCTCCTCGAACTGCGGGGCGCGGGCGAGGACTTCGCCGTGCGCGCCGACCACGATCGAGTCGCCGTCGAAGACCAGCTCGTCCTGGCCGCCGACCATGTTGACGTACGCCAGGGTGCAGCCCGCCTCGGCCGCGCGCCGCTGGACCAGCTCCAGCCGCTGGTCGTCCTTGTTCCGCTCGTACGGCGAGCCGTTGACCACCAGCAGCAGTCCGGCCTCGGCCTCGCGGGCGGCGGTGACCCGGCCGCCGTCCTGCCAGATGTCCTCGCAGATGGCCAGCGCGACGTCCACCCCGTGCACCCGCAGCACCGGCAGCTGGTCGCCCGGGACGAACCAGCGGTACTCGTCGAAGACGCCGTAGTTGGGCAGGTGGTGCTTGGCGAAGCGGGTGACCACCTCACCCCGGTGCAGTACGGCGGCGCAGTTCTGCGGCGACCCGGCCGGGCGGCCGAAGCGCGGCGAGGCGTGGTCGGAGCGCCCGAGGTAGCCGACCACCACCGGCACCTCGCCCAGCCCGTCGTCGGCCAGCCGCCCGGCCAGCTCGACCAGCGCACCGCGGGAGGCCTCGACGAACGAGCTGCGCAGGGCGAGGTCCTCGACCGGGTACCCGGTCAGGGCCATCTCGGGGAACGCGACCAGCTGGGCACCGGACTCGACGGCCTGCCTGGTCCAGCGCACCACCTCATCGCTGTTGCGGGCGATGTCACCGACCCAGGGGTCGATCTGGCACAGGGCGAGACGGAGATTGGGCATGCCCCGAGTGTAATCGTCTAACTGACGCAATGTCCCGCGCGGGGGTCCGGAACCGGGGTCGGCACTGCCGGGCGGCGCGATGATCGGCCATGATGGGGGCAGTCGCCGCGCGAGGTCTTTCGGGGGTCGCCCGGGCGTAACACGAGCGTAAAGAGCAGAGGTGAGACTGTCCCCATGGGCAAGCAGCAGCAGTTCGTGCTTCGGACGCTCGAAGAGCGTGACATCCGGTTCGTCCGGCTGTGGTTCACCGATGTGCTCGGGTTCCTGAAGTCGGTCGCGGTGGCGCCGGCCGAACTGGAGCAGGCATTCGAGGAGGGCATCGGCTTCGACGGCTCGGCGATCGAGGGCTTCGCCCGGGTCTACGAGTCCGACATGATCGCCAAGCCGGACCCGACGACCTTCCAGATCCTGCCGTGGCGTTCGGAGACCCCGGGGACCGCCCGGATGTTCTGCGACATCCTGATGCCGGACGGCTCGCCCTCCTACGCCGACCCCCGGTTCGTGCTCAAGCGCACCCTGGAGAAGGCCTCGGACCTGGGCTTCACCTTCTACACCCACCCCGAGATCGAGTTCTTCCTGCTGAAGAACCTGCCGGGCGACGGCACCCCGCCGATCCCGGCCGACCAGTCCGGCTACTTCGACCACACCCCGCGCGGGGTGGGCCACGACTTCCGCCGCCAGGCGATCACCATGCTGGAGTCGATGGGCATCTCGGTCGAGTTCTCGCACCACGAGGGCGCCCCCGGCCAGCAGGAGATCGACCTGCGCTACGCCGACGCGCTGTCCACCGCCGACAACATCATGACCTTCCGGCTGGTCATGAAGGAGGTCGCGCTGGAGCAGGGCGTGCACGCGAGCTTCATGCCCAAGCCGTTCTCCGAGCACCCGGGCAGCGGCATGCACACCCACGTCTCGCTGTTCGAGGGCGACCGCAACGCCTTCCACGAGTCCGGCGCCGAGTACCAGCTCTCCAAGGTCGGCAGATCCTTCATCGCCGGCCTGCTGCGGCACGCCGCCGAGACCGCCGCCGTCACCAACCAGTGGGTGAACTCCTACAAGCGGATCTGGGGCGGCTCCCAGCGCACCGCCGGCGCCGGCGGCGAGGCCCCCTCGTACATCTGCTGGGGTCACAACAACCGCTCGGCGCTGATCCGGGTGCCGATGTACAAGCCGGGCAAGCAGGGCTCCACCCGGATCGAGGTCCGCTCCCTGGACACCGGCTGCAACCCGTACCTCGCCTACGCCGTCACCCTCGCGGCCGGCCTCAAGGGCATCGAGGAGGGCTACGAGCTCCCGCCCGGCGCCGACGACGACGTGTGGGCGCTGTCCGACTCCGAGCGCCGCGCCCTCGGCATCCAGCCGATGCCGCAGAACCTCGGCGAGGCGATCGACCTGATGCAGCGCAGCGAGTTGGTCGCGGAGACGCTGGGCGAGCACGTCTTCGACTTCTTCCTCAGGAACAAGCGCCAGGAGTGGGAGGAGTACCGCTCCGAGGTCACCCCGTTCGAGCTGCGGAAGAACCTCCAGGTGCTCTGAGCCCGGCTCAAACCCCTTCGGGCCCGTTGTCGTTCGTTCGGACGACGGCGGGCCCGCGGTGCGGCGGGGGCGGGTTCCAACGGCCGGGCCGGTCCACCCGCCGGTCATGCCCGGCGCCGCGCCGCGCGGGCGCGTAACCTGCTGGGGGGACGGATGGAGGGGCCGATGGCGGCGGAGGAGCAGCGGGCCGGGAGCCGGGTCAGCCGGCCCGAGATCAGGCTGGTCCGGCGCGGGTTCACCGACCCCGCGCAGGCGGTGCGGCTGCTGGCGGGCCCCGCACTGGTGGGCCTGGCCGACGACCCGGTGGTGCTGGACGCGCTCGGCGCCACCGCCGACCCCGACCTCGCGCTGCTGGGCCTGGCCCGGCTGCTGGAGGCCGCCGACGAAGGCGAGCGGCACACCCTGCGCGACACCCTCGCCACCTCCAAGCCGTTGCGCGACCGGCTGTTCGGCGTGCTCGGCGTCTCCACCGCGCTCGGCGACCACCTGGCCCGGCACCCGCACGACTGGCACGTGCTGGTCACCTTCGAGCTGCGCGACATGCACCCCGGCCCGGAGGACTTCCGCCGCGCCCTCGCCGAGGGCGTCCGGGACGACACCCTCGGCCCGGCGAACGCGCTGCGGGTCGCCTACCGCCGCTGCCTGCTGGCCATCGCCGCCCGCGACCTCACCGGCACCACCGACCTCGCCCAGACCGCCGCCGAACTCGCCGACCTGGCCGGCGCCACCCTGCAGACCGCCCTGGACCTCGCCGCCGAGCAGGACCCGGAGGCCGCCGCGGCCTGCCGGCTCGCGGTGATCGGCATGGGCAAGTGCGGCGGCCGCGAACTCAACTACGTCTCGGACGTGGACGTCATCTTCGTCGCCGAGCCGCGCGAGGGCGTGGACGAGCACGAGGCGGTCAAGGCCGCCACCCGGCTGGCCGCCGCACTCACCCGGCTCTGCTCGGACACCACCGGTGAGGGCACCATCTGGCCGGTGGACGCCAACCTGCGCCCGGAGGGCCGCAACGGCCCGCTGGTGCGCACCCTGGCCAGCCACCTCGCCTACTACCAGCGCTGGGCCAAGACCTGGGAGTTCCAGGCGCTGCTCAAGGCCCGCCCGGTCGCCGGGGACGCCGAACTCGGCGCCGCGTACGTCGAGGCGCTCGCCCCGATGGTCTGGCAGGCCGCCGCCCGGGAGAACTTCGTCACCGACGTGCAGCAGATGCGCCGCCGGGTGATCGACTCCATCCCGGTCACCGAACTGGACCGCCAGCTCAAGCTCGGCCCGGGCGGGCTGCGCGACGTCGAGTTCTCCGTCCAGCTGCTCCAGCTGGTGCACGGCCGCACCGATCCGGCGCTGCGCAGCGGCAACACCCTGGAGGCGCTGGCCGCGCTCTCCCGCGGCGGGTACGTCGGCCGGGCGGACGCCGCCTCGCTGGACGCCGCGTACCGCTTCCTGCGCTCGCTGGAGCACCGCATCCAGCTGCACCGGCTGCGCCGCACCCACCTGATGCCCACCGCCGAGGAGGACCAGCGCCGCCTCGCCCGCTCGCTCGCCGCGCTGATCAACGACGACACCCGCTCCGACCCGGTGGCCGCGCTGCAGCGCGAGTGGAAGCGGCACGCGGTGGAGGTCCGGCGGCTGAACGAGAAGCTGTTCTACCGTCCGCTGCTCGACGCCGTCGCCGAGCTGCCGCCCGGCGCCGCCGGGCTGACCCCGGACGCGGCCCGGGCCCGGCTGGAGGCGCTCGGCTACGCCGATCCGGCCGCCGCGCTGCGGCACATCAGTGCGCTCGCCTCCGGGGTGAGCCGCAAGGCGGCGATCCAGCGCACCCTGCTGCCGGTGCTGCTCGGCTGGTTCGCCGACTCGGCCGACCCGGACGCCGGGCTGCTCAACTTCCGCCAGGTCTCCGACGCGCTCGGCCGCACCCCCTGGTACCTGCGGCTGCTGCGGGACGAGAGCGCCGCCGCCGAGCAGCTGGCCCGGGTGCTGTCGGCCGGCCGGCTCGCCCCCGACCTACTGCTGCGCGCCCCCGAGGCGGTGGCCATGCTGGGCGACCCGCAGGGCCTGGTGCCGCGCGGCCGGGCGGCGCTGCAGTCGGAGATACTGGCCGCCGTCGGCCGGGCCGGGTCCACCGCCGCCGCCGTGGCCGCCGCCCGGTCGGTGCGCCGCCGGGAGCTGTTCCGTACGGCCGGGGCGGACGTGCTCGGCCGGCTCGGGGAGGACCCGGGCGAGGCGCTGGACACCGCGGGGGAGGCGCTGACCGCGCTCAACGGCGCCACCCTCCAGGGCGCGCTGCGCGCCTGCGTGGCCGGCTGGGAGGCCGAGCACGGGGACCTGCCGACCCGGATCGCGGTGATCGCGATGGGCCGTTTCGGCGGTCACGAGCTGGGCTACGGTTCGGACGCCGACGTGCTCTTCGTCCACGAGCCGCTGCTCGGCTCGCTGGAGCAGGAGGCGGCCCGGGCCGCCCAGGCGGTCTGCAACGAGCTGCGGACCCTGCTGGCCGCGCCGTCCACCGAGCCGCCGCTGCTGGTCGACGCCGACCTGCGGCCGGAGGGGCGCAGCGGCCCGCTGGTGCGCACCCTGGCCTCGTACGCCGCCTACTACCGGCGCTGGTCGCACGCCTGGGAGAGCCAGGCGCTGCTGCGGGCCGAGCCGGTGGCCGGGGACGAGGAGCTGGGGGCGCGGTTCCGGCAGCTGATCGACCCGCTGCGCTTCCCGGGCACCGGAGTGCCGGAGCGGGACCTGGTGGAGATCCGCCGGATCAAGGCGCGGATCGAGGCCGAGCGGCTGCCGCGCGGGGCCGATCCGACCACCCACACCAAGATCGGCCGGGGCGGGCTGGCGGACGTGGAGTGGACGGTGCAGTTGCTCCAGCTCCAGCACGGGCACGAGCTGCCGGCCCTGCGCACCACCAGGACCAGGGCCGCGCTGGCGGCCGCCACGGAGGCCGGGCTGGTCGAGCCGACGGACGCGGAGGTGCTGGACACGGCCTGGGTGCTGGCCTCGCGGGTGCGGGCGGCGGTGATGCTGGTGCGCGGGCGGCCGGGGGACAGCTTCCCGGGCGAGGCCCGGGAGCTGGCCGGGGTGGCCCGCTACCTGGGGTACGGCGCCGGGCACAGCGGGGAGCTGGTGGACGACTACCGGCGCACCACCCGGCGGGCCCGGGCGGTGGTGGACCGGCTGTTCTACGGGTCCGGCTGAGCCTTCACGGGCATGTGAAAGGGGCCCCCGCGTGAGGGGCCCCTGTTCGGTACGGCTACCGCCGCGCGGTGCTGACCGCCGGCTCGCTCCACTGCTCCGGGACGGTGATCGGCTCCTCCGTCGCCGTCTCCCGGGCGGGCACCTGCGGCAGCTTGTAGACCCACTCGTGGTAGATCCAGCGGGCGGTGAGGAAGCCCACCGCGAGGCAGATCTCGCCGCCGACGGCGTCCATCCAGAAGTGGTTGGCGGTCGAGATGATGACCGTCAGGGTGGTCAGCGGGTACATCAGGCCGAGCACCCGGACCCAGGTCCGGCGGGCCAGGTAGAAGATCGCCAGACCGCACCACATCGACCAGCCGATGTGCATCGAGGGCATGGCCGCGTACAGGTTGGAGACGTGCGCGGCGGGACCGGAGGCGAAGGAGCCCCAGGTGTGGTGGACCTGGACGGTGTCGATGAAGCCGCCGCCGGTCATCAGCCGGGGCGGGGCCAGCGGGAAGAAGTAGAAGCCGATCAGGGCGATCCCGGTGGTGACGAACAGCGTCGTGCGGGCCGCGACGTAGCGGCCGGGGTGGCTGCGGTAGAGCCAGACCAGCACGCCGATCGTGATGATGAAGTGCAGCGTCGCGTAGTAGTAGTTCATCCCGGTGATGAGCCACCCGACGCTGTCCATGGCGTGGTTGATCGAACGCTCGACGGCGATGCCGAGGTGCTGCTCCAGCTCCCAGATCCAGCGTGCGTTCCGCTGCGCCACCGCCTCCTGTTCGGGGACGGCGTTGCGCACGATCGAGTAGAGCCAGTAGCTGATCCCGATCAGGGCCAACTCGAACCAGATCCGCGGCCGGGCCGGTGAGCGGCGTTGGTCGCGGATGCGGCCGCGCAGAGCGGCGGTGCGGGACTGGGCGGCACGGGTGGCTCCATCGGGCAGCCGGGCCGGGGCGGCCGCCGCTGCTTCGGAACCGCCACCGTGGGCCGCGTCGGCGCGCCCGGCGTCGCCTCGCTGGATCTCGGTCGGTTCCCCCATGGTCGGCAAGTCTGCCAGACCGCTCGTAGCCGTCTGCTCATCCTCTGGAAGTGGATTCTTCACCGGCTGTCCCCCTTGAGGGCTAGGGGGCGGATCCCACCGGGGTAGGGGGTGCGATCGGTTCTGGTGCTTACCGGTGGAGCGGACATACGTCCCATTGTCAGGCCGGCGGCCGAAGGGGCGTAACCGGGGTGGTCCGGAGCGCCCGTGGCCTGGATTTTCCCGGCACGAAACGCTTTCTGCATCTTGCTGAAACATATTGCAGGCCGCTAGCTTCCTGGGAAATCGATCGCCCTTCCCCCTAAGGGAGCCCCTCAGTGGCCGATACGCCGCTCCGCCCCCGACGGAGCACCGCCCGACGGAGCACCGGCCGCCGCAGACCCGGCCGCACGGCCGTGCTGCTGGCCGCCGCACTGACCGCCGCCACCCTCGGCGGCGCCCCTGCGGCCCTCGCCGCCGCCCCGCCGCCCCCGCCCTCGGACGCCGCGCTGGCGGCCACCGCCGGGCGGCACGACCTCACCCGCGAGCAGTTCTACTTCGTCCTGCCCGACCGCTTCGCCAACGGCGACACCGCCAACGACACCGGCGGCATCACCGGAGGCCGGCTGGACAACGGCTTCGACCCCGGCGACAAGGGCTTCTACCACGGCGGCGACCTGGCCGGACTGATCCAGAAGCTCGATTACATCCAGAACCTCGGCACCACCGCGATCTGGATGGCCCCGATCTTCAAGAACAAGCCGGTGCAGGGCAGCGGAGCCGACGCCTCGGCCGGCTACCACGGCTACTGGATCACCGACTTCACCCAGGTCGACCCGCACTTCGGCACCAACGAGCAGCTGAAGGAGCTGATAGCCAAGGCGCACGCGCGCGGCATCAAGGTCTTCTTCGACGTCATCACCAACCACACCGCCGACGTCATCGACGACGCCGAGCAGCAGCACGGCTACCGCTCGGTCGGCGCGTACCCGACCCTCGACGCCGACGGCAATCCGGTCGACGAGACCGCGATCGCCGACGCCCGGGCCCCCTGGCCGAAGATCACCAAGGACTCCTTCCCCTACACCCCGGTCTTCCGCACCCCGGCCGACGCCAAGGCCAAGAGCCCGTCCTGGCTCAACGACCCGGCGCTGTACCACAACCGCGGCGACTCGACCTTCGTCGGCGAGTCCGCCACCGAGGGCGACTTCAACGGCCTGGACGACCTGGACACCCAGAACCCCCGGGTGGTGAAGGGCTTCGAGCAGGTCTACCAGCAGTGGGTCAAGGACACCGGTGTGGACGGCTTCCGGATCGACACCGTCAAGCATGTCGACATGGCCTTCTGGCAGCAGTGGGCGCCCGCGCTCAAGGACTTCGCCACCAAGCAGGGCAACAAGAAGTTCTTCATGTTCGGCGAGGTCTACTCCGGCGACCCGGCCGTCACCTCGCCGTACGTCACCAAGGGCAAGCTGCAGGCCACGCTCGACTTCCCGTTCCAGGGCGCGGCCCGCTCCTACGTCTCGCAGGGCGGCTCGGCCAGGAACCTCGCCGACGTCTATGCCCAGGACTACCGCTACACCAGCGCCGACACCGACGCGTACGAGCTGCCGACCTTCCTCGGCAACCACGACATGGGCCGCTTCGGCTCCTTCCTGCTCGCCGACAACCCGGGCGCCGACGACGCCACCCTGCTGAAGAAGGACCGGCTCGGCAGCGAGCTGCAGTTCCTCACCCGCGGCCAGCCCGTCGTCTACTACGGCGACGAGCAGGGCTTCACCGGCGCGGGCGGCGACAAGGACGCCCGGCAGGACATGTTCGCCTCCAGGACGCCCTCCTACAACAGCGACCGGGTGCTCGGCGGCGCCTCCGGCCCGGCCGACCGGTACGGGCAGGGCGGCGAGCTCTACCAGGGCATCGCGGGCCTGGCCAAGCTGCGCCGGGACAACCCGGCGCTGGCCGACGGCGCGCAGATCGAGCGCTACGCGGCCGACGGCGCGGGCGTGTACGCCTTCTCCCGGATCGACGCCGGCCAGCAGGTCGAGTACCTGGTGGCGGTCAACAACGCCACCGAGGCGAAGACCGTCACGCTGGACACCTTCTCGGCGGGGATGGGCTTCGACCCGATCTACCCCTCGGCCGGAGCGCGGGTCACCAGCGGCGCGGACCGCAAGGTGACCGTGACCGTCCCGGCGCTGTCCTCCGTGGTGCTCAAGGCGGGCGCCGAGCTGGCCGCCGCCACCGCCTCCAAAACCGGTGCCGCGCCGCAGCTCTCGGTGCAGCCGCCGACGGACGGCTCGACCGGCCCGGTCACGGTCGGCGCCACGGCGGACGGCGGCGGTTTCAACCGGGTGAGCTTCGCCGCGCAGATCGGCAACGGGCCCTGGCAGACCCTGGGGACGGCCGACACCGGGAAGTCCGGCTCCGACGGGCAGAGGCTCTTCGCCGTCACCCAGGACCTGAGCGCGGTCGCGCCCGGCACGGTCGTGCGGTACAAGGCCGTCGTGCAGGACTCCAGCGGCCATCTGCGCTCCGCCACCGCGAGCTTCACCACCGGCACCCCCGCGCCCAAGCCGGTGCCCACCGCCGGCGCCCGCCCGTACGCCGTCGTCCACTACAACCGGCCGGACGGCGACTACGACGGCTGGATCCTGTACGCCTGGGGCGACCTCGCCGACGGCGAGGGCACCCAGTGGCCGGCCGGGCACCCCTTCATCGGGCGGGACGCGTACGGGGCCTTCGCCTACGTGCGGCTGAAGCCCGGGGCCTCGGACGTCGGCTTCATCGTCGAGAAGAACGGCGTCAAGGACGTGGACGCCGACCGGCACATCGACGTCGGCGCCACCGGCGAGGTGTGGCTGAAGCAGGGCGACGCGACCGTCCGCACGGCCGACCCCGGCCCGGCGGCCGGGTCGACCGGTTCGGGAATCCCGGCGAACACCGCCGTGATCCACTACAACCGGGCCGACGGGAACTACGACGGCTGGGGCCTGCACGACTGGACCGGCGCCGCCAACCCCACCGACTGGGGCAAGCCGCTGATGCCGGCCCGCCGGGACGCCTTCGGCGCCGTCTTCGAGGTGCCGCTCGCCCCCGGGGCGACCAGCCTCAGCTACATCCTGCACAACGGCAACGACAAGGACCTGCCCGCCGACCAGTCGCTGGACTTCGCCGTCAACGGCAAGGAGGTGTGGATCCTCGGCGGCCGTGAGGGCTACCTGCTGCCGCAGAACCCCGCCGCCTCCTCGCAGTTGGACCTCTCCGGCGCCAAGGCCCAGTGGATCGACGCGAAGACCGTCGTCGTCCCGGCGAACTACGGCGCCACCGACCAGGCCCTGGCCGGCGGCACCAGCGCCCAGCTCGTCTACGACCCCGAGGGCGGCATCCGCGCCGACAAGGGCGTGCTGACCAAGCCGGGCAAGTGGATCCGCCTCAACCCCGTGGCCGGCGGGCTGACCGACGCCCAGAAGGCCAAGTACCCGCACCTGGCGGGCTACCGGGCCTTCTCCGTGGACGCCCGGGACACCGCCCGCGTCCCGGCCGCGCTGCGCGGCCAGCTGCTGTTCACCGAACACCTGCCGAGCGGCGCGGTGCTGGCCGGGACGGGCGTCCAGACCCCGGGCGTGCTGGACGACCTGTACGCGCGCCGCACCGGCAAGGTGGACTTCGGTCCGGCGTACTACGACGGCAAGGTCGCGCTCTCGCTCTGGGCGCCGACCGCCCAGGAGGTGTCCGTCCAGGTCTTCGACAGCGCCACCGGGGGCACCCCGAGGACGCTGCCGCTGAAGCTGGACGACGAGACCGGGGTGTGGGAGGTCGTCCGCGACAAGCAGGAGTTGGACGGCAAGTACTACCTGTACCAGGTGAAGGTCTGGGCACCGTCGGTGCAGCAGCTGGTGGTCAACACCGTCACCGACCCGTACTCGGTGGCGCTGTCCACCGACTCCAAGCGCAGCCTGGTCGCCGACCTGGACGCCAAGGAGCTCAAGCCGCAGGGCTGGGACGACCAGCCCCGCCCGCAGGCTGTCCCGCCCGCGCGGCAGCAGATCCAGGAGTTGCACGTCCGGGACTTCTCGGTGGAGGACACCACCGTCCCGGAGGCCGAGCGCGGCACCTACCTGGCGTTCACCGAGTCCGACTCGGCCGGGATGAAGCACCTCCGGGACCTCGCCAAGGCCGGGGTGACCACGGTGCACCTGCTGCCGACCTTCGACATCGCCACCATCCACGAGAACCGGGCCGACCAGAAGCTGCCGGCCTGCGACCTCAAGTCCCTGCCGCCGGACAGCCCGAAGCAGCAGGAGTGCGTGGCGGCCGTCGCCGCCGACGACGCGTACAACTGGGGCTACGACCCGCTGCACTACAACGTGCCGGAGGGCTCGTACGCCACCGACCCGAACGGTACGGCGCGCACCGTGCAGTTCCGGCAGATGGTGCAGGCGATGCACGCGGCCGGGCTGCGGGTGGTGCTGGACGTGGTCTACAACCACACCGCCGCCAGCGGCCAGGCCGAGCACTCGGTGCTGGACAAGGTCGTACCCGGCTACTACCAGCGGCTTGACGCCGACGGCAAGGTGACGGCGGACAGCTGCTGCGCCGACACCGCGCCCGAGCACGCCATGATGAACCGGCTGGTGGTCGACTCGGTGACCCTGTGGGCCCGCGAGTACCAGGTCGACGGCTTCCGCTTCGACCTGATGGGCTTGGACCCGAAGTCCACCATGCTGGACGTGCAGGCCGCGCTGCGGAAGATGACGCCCGAGTCGGACGGCGTGGACGGCAAGAACATCTTCCTCTACGGCGAGGGCTGGAACTTCGGCACCGTCGCCAACAACGCCCGGTTCCAGCAGGCCACCCAGCAGAACATGGCCGGCACCGGCATCGCCACCTTCGACGACCGGATCCGCGACGCCGCCCGCGGCGGCAACTTCATGCTGAGCTCGGCGCCGCAGCAGGGCTTCGCCTCGGGCCTGTACACCGACCCCAACGGCTCGCCCGCGAACGGCGGCCCGCAGGAGCAGAAGGCCCGACTGCTGCACCAGATGGACCAGTTGAAGGTCGGGCTGACCGGCAACCTGGCCGGCTACTCCTTCACCGACAGCTCGGGCAAGGCCGTCACCGGCGCCCAGGTCGACTACAACGGCGCCCCGACCGGGTACGCGGCCAAGCCGGGCGAGGCGGTGGAGTACGTGGACGCCCACGACAACACCGACCTGTTCGACGCGCTCGCGTACAAGCTGCCGACCGGCACCGCGCCCGCCGACCGGGCCCGGATGCAGGCGCTCGGGCTGTCGCTGACCGCGCTCACCCAGGGCGCGGGCTTCGCCCAGGCCGGCAGCGACCTGCTGCGCTCCAAGTCGCTGGACTCCAACGCCTACGACTCGGGCGACTGGTTCAACGCCATCCACTGGGACGCGACTCAGGGCAACGGCTGGGGCCGCGGCCTGCCGATGGCCAAGGACAACCAGGAGATGTGGCCGACCGCCCGATCCCTGCTGGCCAACCCGAAGTTGACGGTGGGCGCGGCCGACATCCGGGCGACGACCGCGCAGTTCCAGGACTTCCTGCGGATCAAGCAGTCCTCGCCGCTGTTCTCGCTCCCCACCCTGGCCGACGTCCAGCAGCGGCTGTCGTACCCGCTCTCCGGCACGTCCGGCGAGACGCCCGGGGTGATCACCCTGCACCTGGACGGCGCCGGGCTGCCGGGCGCGGAGAAGGGCATCACGGTGGTCTTCAACGCCACGCCCGCCACCCAGACCCAGGCCGTCGCCGAGCTGAAGGGGACCGGCCAGACGCTGCACCCCGTCCAGGCGGCCGGGGTGGACCAGGTGGTGAAGCAGTCCGGCTTCGACGCCGCGACCGGGACCTTCACCGTGCCGGGTCGTACCGTGGCGGTATTCGTCCAGAACTGACCAACTGATTCCGACTGTCCGGTAACTCCCGGGCCCCGCACCGCTGTTACAGCCGGTGCGGGGCCCGGTTCCGTTTCGGCCGGGGAATGGCCGGAATCCGGCGGTGGCACGGCCGGAACTGTGACGTGCCGCACCCGCGCGAGGCTGCCGCCCACCGCGCGGTAGGCGCCGGAGGACTGAGCGCTGGTCAGTCACCTCCGACTGTGATCGAACTTTGTCAGGACCATGAAAACCGTGTTCAAGACTTGGTCATGCCGTAACACAGCTGACGGACCGTTGTGCATACGGTTTCGGTAATGAATCGGCCAATCAGTGGCATGCATCTGTCATTAACGGCGCGTTTGCTGCCACGATTCCTCCGGCTGCAGACGAGGGGGCCCCACCCCCCGGTGCAGTCGCTCCAGTTGAGGTGCAGCGCGTCCCAACCCTGCAACGAACCCCTGCAACGCCCGTGAGCACCGCAACCGCACCCCCGTCGCACCGGGCGGGGGCCCCCACTGCGCCGCAACCCCGCGGCCCAGATTCTCTCCACCGCGCGCGAACCGGCGCCGGTCGGAAAAGGAGTCCGCATGTCCCGTTACGCTCACACCCGGAAGGCGGCGGTCGTCCTGGCCGCCACCACCGCGCTGCTGGTCACCGGCATACCCGTGATCGCCCAGGCCGCCCCGGACGCGCCGGCCGCCGTCGCCGCCCAGCAGACCACCCGGGCCGCGCTGATCGCCTCGGCGAACCAGCAGACCGCCTCCCTCGCCCAGACCCTCGGCCTGGACGGCAAGGAGAAGCTGGTCGCCAAGGACGTCGTCCAGGACGCCAACGGCGGTCGCCACCTGCGCTACGAGCGCACCTACGCCGGACTTCCGGTCCTCGGCGGCGACCTGATCGTCCACCAGGACGCGGCCGGCGCCACCAAGAGCGTGACCAAGGCCAGCGAGGCCAACCTCGCGGGCGTCGACACCACCCCGACCCTGGCCGCCCCGAAGGCCCAGGAGGCCGCCCTCGCCGCCGAGCAGGGCTCGGTCGACTCCGCCCCGCGCCTGGTAGTCTGGGCCGCCGACGGCACCCCGAAGCTCGCCTGGGAGACGGTCGTCAACGGTCGCGAGTCCGACGGCACCCCGAGCAAGCTGCACGTGGTCACCGACGCCAGGACCGGTGACGTGCTCAGCAAGGCCGACGGCATCAAGCGCGGCAGCGGCACCGGCGTGTTCGTCGGTCAGGTTCCGCTGACCACCACCCAGAGCGGCTCGCAGTTCCAGCTCAAGGACGCGAGCCGCGGCGGCCAGTACGCCACCGACATGGCCAACGGCACCTCCGGCAACGGCACGCTGTTCACCAACTCGACCGACACCTGGGGCAACGGCCAGGTCAGCAACCGTCAGTCCGCCGCCGTGGACGCCCAGTTCGGCGCCGCGGCCACCTGGGACTTCTACAAGAACACCTTCGGCCGCAGCGGCATCAAGAACGACGGTGTCGGCGCCATGAGCCGGGTCCACTACGACACCGGCTACGTCAACGCGTTCTGGGACGACGGCTGCTTCTGCATGACCTACGGCGACGGCGCGAGCGACACCCACCCGCTCACCGAACTCGACGTCTCCGGCCACGAGATGAGCCACGGCGTCACCTCGGCCACCGCCAACCTGAACTACTCGGGCGAGTCCGGCGGCCTCAACGAGGCGACCTCCGACATCATGGGCACCGGCGTCGAGTTCTACGCCAACCTGCCCGCCAACCCGCCGAACTACCTGATCGGCGAGCTGATCAACATCAACGGCAACGGCACGCCGCTGCGCTACATGGACAAGCCCTCCAAGGACGGCTCCTCGGCCGACTCCTGGTACTCGGGCGTGGGCAACCTGGACGTCCACTACTCGTCCGGTGTCGCCAACCACTTCTTCTACCTGCTGTCCGAGGGCAGCGGCGCCAAGACCATCAACGGTTTCAGCTACAACAGCCCGACGGTCAACAACATCACCGTCGCCGGCATCGGCCGGGACAAGGCGCTGCAGGTCTGGTACAAGGCGCTGACCGCCTACATGACCTCCACCACCGACTACGCCGCCGCCCGCACCGCGACCCTGAACGCGGCCACCGACCTGTACGGCGCGAACAGCACCGAGTACAACCAGGTCGCCACCGCCTGGGCCGCGGTCAACGTTGGCTCGCTGCCCAACCCGGGCGGCATCACCGTCACCAGCCCGGGCAACCAGTCCACCGCGGTGGGCGGCTCGGTCAACCTGCAGATCAAGGCCTCGGGCGGGACGGCTCCGCTGTCCTACTCGGCCACCGGTCTGCCGGCCGGCCTGGCCATCAACGCCGGCACCGGCGTGATCACCGGCACCGCGACCACCGCGGGCAACTCCAACGTGACGGTCACGGTCACCGACTCGGCCGGCAAGACCGGGACCACCAGCTTCACCTGGGCGGTCACCGGTGGTGGCGGCAGCTGCACCCCGGCGCAGCTGCTGGGCAACCCGGGCTTCGAGACGGGCACGGCGGCGCCGTGGACGGCGAGCTCGGGCGTGGTCGACAACAGCTCCTCGCAGGCGGCGCACGGCGGTTCGTGGAAGGCGTGGCTGAACGGCTACGGCAGCACCCACACCGACACGCTGTCCCAGACGGTGACGATCCCGGCGGGTTGCAAGGCGACGCTGAGCTTCTGGCTGCACATCGACACCGCCGAGTCGGGCTCGACCGCGTACGACAAGCTGGCCGTGTCGGTGAACGGCACCACGCTGAAGACCTACTCCAACGTGGACGCCGCGGCCGGTTACCAGCAGCGCACCTTCGACCTCTCGTCCTACGCGGGCCAGACGGTCACCCTGAAGTTCACCGGCACCGAGGACTCCTCGCTGCAGACGAGCTTCGTGATCGACGACACCTCGATCCAGACCAGCTGACGTCCGGTCGGTAGGCAAGGCCCGGCGGCCACGGCTGCCGGGCCTTCGCCGTGCTCCGGATGCTCAACTCCGATACTGATGCGGAAACGTTTCTGTCAGTTGCCTTGACGCTGTCTTTCCATGGCTCTAAGTTCTCTGCAAGTTTCCGGCAAGTTACAGAATTTTCTTGCAGGACAGGTCCAGAGATTCATCCCGGCTGCCCCACCCCAGCCACCCCCCATGGAGACAACGTGGTCACCACCCCCACCCGCCGGCCCGCCCGCGCGGCCGGTGCGCTCGCCGCCTCGGCGGCGCTCGCGCTCTCGCTCTCGCTCACCGGAAGTCTCGGCACCCCCGCCGCCCACGCCACCCCGCCCGCGAACAACGGCAAGGACGTCACCGCCACCCTCTTCGAGTGGCGCTTCGACTCGGTCGCCCAGGCCTGCACCTCCACCCTCGGCCCGAAGGGCTACGGCTTCGTCGAGGTCTCGCCGCCCCAGGAGCACATCCAGGGCCCGCAGTGGTGGACCTCGTACCAGCCGGTCAGCTACCAGATCGCCGGGCGGCTCGGCGACCGCACCTCCTTCAAGAACATGGTCGACACCTGCCACGCGGCCGGGGTCAAGGTGATCGCCGACGCCGTCGTCAACCACATGACGGCCGGCTCCGGGACGGGCACCGGCGGCACGGTGTACACCAAGTACAACTACCCCGGCACGTACCAGGACCAGGACTTCCACACCTGCCGCCAGCCGATCACCAACTACCAGGACCGCACCAACGTGCAGGACTGCGAACTGGTCAACCTGGCCGACCTGGACACCGGCAGCGCCTACGTCCAGACCACCATCGCGCACTACCTGGACGACCTGGGCTCGCTCGGCGTCGACGGCTACCGGATCGACGCCGCCAAGCACATCGCGGCCGGTGAGCTCGCCGCGATCAAGGCCAAGATGGCCAACCCCAACGCCTACTGGGTGCAGGAGGTCATCTACGGCGCCGGCGAGCCGATCCAGCCCTCCGAGTACACCGGCAACGGCGACGTCGACGAGTTCCGGGTCGGCACCGACCTCAAGCGCATCTTCACCAGCGACAAGCTCGCCAACCTCAGCGGCTGGGGCGCCTCCTGGGGCTACCTGCCGAGCAACCAGGCGCGCAGCTTCATCGACAACTGGGACACCGAGCGCAACGGCTCCACCCTCAACTACACCTACGGCAACACCTACACGCTGGCCAACATCTTCCTGCTGGCCTCGACCTACGGCTCGCCCAACATCTACTCGGGCTACAGCTTCACCAACAACGACGACGGCCCGCCCAACGGCGGCACCGTGAACGCCTGCTACCAGGACGGCTGGAACTGCACCCACGCCTGGCGGCAGATCGCCAACATGGTCGGCTTCCGCAACGCGGTCGCGGGCACCGGGGTGACCGACTGGTGGTCCAACGGCAACAACGCGATCGCCTTCGGCCGCGGCAACCGGGGCTACGTCGCGATCAACCACGAGAGCGGCGCGATCACCCAGACCTTCCAGACCGGGCTGCCGGCCGGGACGTACTGCGACGTCCAGCACGGCGACCCGCAGCCGGGCGGCGGCTGCACCGGCCCGACGTACCAGGTGGGCGCCAACGGGCAGTTCACCGCGACGGTCGGCGCGGGCGACGCGGTCGCGCTGTACGTGCAGCCCGGGACGAACGTCTCCGGCGCCTCCTTCAACGTCAACGCGACCACCTCGTACGGTCAGAACATCTATGTGGTCGGCGACGTCCCCGCGCTCGACGGCTGGGACCCGGCCAAGGCGCTGCCGCTCTCCTCGGCCGGCTACCCGGTCTGGTCGCTCGCGCTGTCGCTGCCGGGCGGCACGTCCTTCCAGTACAAGTACGTCCGCAAGGACGCGAGCGGGGTGGTGACCTGGGAGTCCGGGGCCAACCGCACGGCGACCGCGCCCTCCTCGGGGAACGTCACGCTGAACGACAGCTGGCAGTCGTAGCCCCGGGACCCTTGGTGACCCCCGTCGGCCCGGACCGACGGGGGTCACTCCTTCGGGTGGGAGTCCCCGTCAGGTACCGCCGGACGGGCGGGAGCGGAGCCTTCGGGCCCGAAAGCCCGTGGAGACGCCGGGTGAGGGCGTACGGGCCGACGTCCTCAGCCCCGCCCGATGTACGGCATCGCCGTCGCCATCACGGTGGCGAACTGCACATTGGCCTCCAGCGGCAGCCCGGCCATGTGCCGTACGGTGCGCGCCACATCGGCCACGTCCATGGTCGGCTCGGGCGCGATCCGGCCGTCCGCCTGCCGCACCCCGACGCTCATCGCGGCCGTCATGTCGGTCGCCGCGTTGCCGATGTCGATCTGGCCGCAGGCGATCCGGTACGGACGGCCGTCCAGCGAGAGCGACTTGGTCAGGCCGGTGATCGCGTGCTTGGTCGCGGTGTAGGCGATCGAGTGCGGGCGCGGGACGTGCGCGGAGATCGAGCCGTTGTTGATGATCCGGCCACCCTGCGGGTCCTGGGCCCGCATCTGCCGGAACGCGGCCCGGGCGCAGAGGAAGGCGCCGGTCAGGTTGAGGTCGACCACCGCCCGCCAGTCCTCGACCGCCAGCTCCTCCACCGGGACGGCCGGGCCGAAGGTGCCGGCGTTGTTGAACAGCAGGTCCACCCGGCCGTGGCGTTCGACGGCCGTCGCGAACAGCGCGTCCACCGCCGCCGGATCGGTGACGTCGGTCGGCACCACCTCGGCCGGGGCGGCGCAGAGCGCGGCCGTCCCCCGCAGCGGCTCGGCGCGGCGTCCGGCCAGCACCACCCACCAGCCGGCCGCGGTCAGCTCGACCGCCACGGCCCGGCCGACCCCGCTCCCGGCCCCGGTGACGACGGCGACTCCGGCGGCCGGGGCCGTTCCGGCGGTGGCGGCGGTGATCTGCTCGGACATCGTGCTCTCCTCGGTGGACGGGTACCGGTGCGGTCACTCTCCGGGCGTGCTGAGGAGATCGTTCCGGATGTGCGGGCCGCCGTCACTGGTCAAAGCACCCAAAAACCGGACGGCCCGACCGGTGGGCGGCTGTGGGCCCCGCCGTCCGGCCCCCGCCGTCCGGCGGGAGGGGTGAAGGCCTTTACCTGATCGCGAACAAACATTGGATTTCCGGTGGCCACCTCGCAACCGGCCCACCCCGGCCCACGTCATAAGATCGCAGGAAGGTGCGGTTCCGTAAGGGACGTCGCGCCCACCACTCCGGGGACCGCACCAGCACCGCGCCCCCGGGCCTGTCCGGCCCCACCGGGGGGCCGCCGCCCGGTCAGACGGACCGGGCGTGACATCGGTCGGAGAGTTCTCACCGTGCTTAGGCAGTCGTCCCGTTCCCGTGCCGTCCTGACCGGCGCCGCCGTCCTCACTTTGGCCGCCTCGCTCGCGGCCTGCGGGAGTTCCGGCGGCGGGAAGGGGAACGTCTCGGCGGACGGCACCCCGGCAGCGACCAGTGGTGCGGGCAGCCCGAGCGCCGGCGCCGCCGTCTCGGCCGTGCCCTCCGTCGAGCAGCCCACCGCGGCCAACGGGGCGGTGCAGATGCCGACCGGCCCGGCCCCCGCCATGAGCAAGGTCCGGGACACCGCGGCCGGCCCGATCATGATGACCAAGGTGGCCGGCGCCAAGTCCGGTGTCACCGGCCAGGTCTGGGTCTGGCTGCCGCCCGAGTACAACGACCCCAAGTTCGCCAAGACCGGCTTCCCGGTGCTCACCCTCTACGCGGGCGGCCAGAGCAACGGCTACAACACCTGGACCGACAACCAGTTGCCGATCCAGGAGGAGGACGAGCGGCTGGTCAAGGAGGGCAAGGCCCACCCGTTCATCATGATCATGCCGGTGCAGAACTTCAACAGCGACGAGAAGAACGCGCTGGACTGCTCCGACATCCCGGGCCAGCCCAAGATGGGCACCTGGATGGCCGAGGACATCCCGGACTGGGTCCGCGCCAGCTTCCGCACCCTGAAGGGCCGCGACAGCTGGGGCGTGATGGGCGCCTCCACCGGCGGCTTCTGCAGCGCCAAGATGGCCCTGCAGCACCCGGACGTCTACAAGGCCGCGGTGCCGATCGACGGCTACTTCATCCCGGACTCCGGGCTGTGGAAGGGCCACGACGCCGAGAAGGCGGCCAACAGCCCCAACCAGCTGATCACCCAGGGCAAGGCCGACGTGAAGATGTACGTCACCGCGGGCGGCGCCAACGGCTACGAGAAGGACGTCGTCAAGAGCTGGGTGGCCAAGGCCGTCCCGCCGGTGTCCATCGAGTACTACGAGCAGCCCGGCGGCAAGCACCTCACCTCGGACTTCAAGAAGATGATCCCGGACACCCTGCAGTGGCTCACCAAGAACCTGGCGGGCCCCGCCTCGGACTGAGCCGGAGGGTGGTTCGGCGGGAGGGCTTCGGCCCGTGCGCAGGCCCGTGACCTGCGCGTCAATCGGACATTGATTCGCTTCTGATCGACTGCGAGCACCTTGGCTGGGGCGGCCTTCACGGGCCGCCCCAGCCGTCCTGCCACGTCGTGAAGAGAGCCTCATGCCGATCCACCTGCTGCCCCAGCCCGCTCGCTCCGTGCCCGCGCAGGCGGAGTCCGCTGCCGACTCCCGGGGGACGGACACGTACGGGCGGACCACGGACGAGGAGCCGCTCATCGCCCGGTTCGCCGGGCTGCGGCTGGTGCACGCCGCACTGCGCCGGGACCTCGCCCGACTGCCCAACGCGCTGCGGCTGCTCCAGCCCGACGAGGAGCACAAGGGCGAGGCGCTGCTGCGGCACTGGACCTTCATGACCGCGATGCTGACCTGCCACCACGAGCAGCAGGACACCCGGATCTGGCCGATCGTGCGGCGCTTCGCACCCGAGCTGCGGCTGCTGCTCAACTGGCTGGAGGCCGACCACCACAACCTCGACCACTCCTTCACCCGGGTCACCACGCTGGTGCGGATCGCCAGCCGGGACACCGGCAGCGCCTGGCCGGTGGCGTACGCGATGGAGGACCTGGCGGCCCGGCTGGAGACCCATCTGCGGATCGAGGAGCGGCAGTTGCTGCCCCGGATGGAACGGGTGGTCACCGACAACTCCCGGCTCGGCGGCCTGGGCGAACTGCTCGACCTGCTGCGCTCGGCGGACGGCCCGGGCACCGCGGACGCGCTGGCCTGGCTGCTGGACGGGGTGGAGCCGGCGACGGTCGAGCGGCTGCTGGCCGAGTGCGACGACGACGTGGCCCGCAACTGGCCGCACTGGCAGGCGACCTACCAGCGCTGCACGGCGCCGCTGTGGGGGCCGTCGGGTGACCTGGGCGGGGGAGCGGTCGACGGCGGGCCGGTCGGCGGCAACCTGAGCATCTTCGGCGAGGGTCTCGGCGGCCTGGGGAGTGTCGTCGACTGACCCGCGGCTCTTTTCGCGGGCCGTTGATCTACGCGCGTGGCACCGGCCGCGGGCATATGACGACATCCGGTCGGTGTGCCCAACTCCTCTGCCCCATGGGGGATCGTGCTCCCGGCGCCCACTCCGGCAGGCGGTTGAGCCACTCCAGCGGAGCGACGATCCGCTCCGCCTCCCTCGCACCCACCACTGACGATCCACCGGCGTGGCCCCCGCCGGTGCGCCACCGCCCGCCGGTGACCGGGTCAGTGCGCGGCGAGCCGGAACTCCAGGTTGCCGAACCGCACCTGGTCGCCCGGCCGGACCGGCACCCCGCCCGCTATCCGCCGCCCGTTCACGTGCGTGCCGTTGGTCGAACCGAGGTCGTAGAGCACCCAGCCGCCGTTCTCGTGCCGCAGCTGTGCGTGGTGCCGGGAGACCGAGGCGTCGTGCAGCCGCAGCCCCGAGCCGGGGATCCGTCCGATCGTCAACTGCCCGGCCCCGGAGTGCGGAAGGCTCAGCCCGGGCAGTCGCTCGGTGCGCCAGGCCCGGTTCAGCCGGTCGCCGAAGCCGGACACCCGGCCGACCACCCGCAGCACGAAGCGCTCCACCGGCCCGCCGGTGGGCAGCCCGGCCACCGCCGCGTCCAACTCGGCGCGGCTGCTGGCCTGGAGGACGATCTCCATCCGGCCGAGGAAGGTGTCGTGCGACAGCCGGCCGCTGCCCGCGCCCTCGCGCAGCACCCCGAGCGCCGCTTCCCGTTCGGCGTCGGAGGGCCGGGCTTGGCCGGTGGGGAGCTCAGGCTGCGTCATGGCCCGATTGTCGGATCGACCGGCTCGGACTGTCCAGATCGCGCCGTGCTCCGGCGCTCGGTTCGTACGTCACTGCACTCCAGACGCCCGGACCGGGGACGCGGTTCCAGTTCCCCGGACGGGTCGTCAGACCTTGCGGGCGGCCGCGAGGATCTTCTCCGTGGTGTGCAGGAACCGGGAGGTGACCGACCCCCGGTAGCCCTTGCCGAACATGTCCTTGGTGACCCACTTGCCGTTCTGGAGGCGGACCACGATGTACGCGGCCCCGGGATCGGCACCGAGCACCTCGACGTCGCCCCTCGCCGAGCGGTGTGGGAGGGCGAGTTCGGCCGGCAGCGGCTCGGAGAGGAAGGCGACCACCAGCCGCACGTCCGGCGTCACCTCGACGCCCCGGAACGGTTCGGCGGCGAGCAGCCCGGCCACCTCGTCGACCGTCCGCAGCATGACCGGCACCGGGTAGCCGAGCGCCCGCTCCAGGTGCTCCTCGATCCGCCGGGTCAGCGCGGCGCGGTCGGTGGCTCGGTCCGGTCCGTCGGTGTCGAAGAAGACGTTGCCGCTCTGGATGTACGAGCGGACGTTCGCCAGCCCCAGTTCGGCGAAGAGCGCCCGCAGCCGCTCCATCCGCACCGTCCGGCCGCCGACGTTGATGGCCCGCAGGAACGCGATGTACGTGGTCGTGGTGGTCACCTTGCCAGTGTGGCACCGGCCGCCGACAACGCCCGGTCCGGACCGCGTGCCGCGCCCGGTCGCTCGTGCCCGGCGGTTGTCGGTGCCGACTGTCAGACTGGCGCCATGGCCACCTGGCAGGATTTCGAGCACGAGGCCCCCGAACTCGCAGCCCTGGTACGGGCCCGGTTCGAGGCGAACAAGCACCACGTCCTGGCGACGCTGCGCAGGGACGGTTCACCCCGGGTGAGCGGGACGGAGGTCGACTTCATCGGCGCCGACGCCTGGCTCGGATCGATGTACCCGGCGGTCAAGGCGCGCGACCTCCAGCGGGACGCCCGCTTCGCGCTGCACGCCCGCCCGGGCGACGAGACCATGGCCGGCGGGGACTCCAAGCTCTCCGGCCGCGCGGTGGAGGTCACCGACGAGGACGAGATCGCCGCCTTCTCGGCCGAGCTGCCCGAGCCGCCGCCCACCCCGTTCCACCTGTTCCGGCTGGACCTCCAGCAGGTGGTGCACACCGCCCTGGAGGGCGACCAGCTGCTGGTCCACAACTGGCACCCGGGCCGGCCGGTGGAGACGACCCGGCTCCACTGACCGGTCCCGACCGCTCCCGGCAGCCGTACCCGGCAGTCGCGGCGGCCGCCGGGAACGGTCGCTGGAAACGGCCGCCGGGAACGGCCAACCGCTCTACGGCAGGACGGACTTGAGGGCCTCGGGGGTCCGGGCCACGACGGCGTGGCCGTCGTCCGCGGTGATGATCGGTCGCTGGATCAGCACCGGGTGCTCGGCCATGGCGGCGATCCAGCGCGCCCGCTCGCCCGCCTCCCGGGGCCACGCCTTCATCCCCAGGTCCTTCGCGACCTGCTCGTCGGTGCGGGTGATGTCCCAGGGCTCCAGGCCCAGGCGCTCCAGCACCTGCTCCAGCTCGGCCGCCGTCGGCGGCTCCTCCAGGTAGCGCCGCACGGTGTACTCCACTCCGGCGCCGTTCAGCTCGCTGAGGGCCGTCCGGCACTTGCCGCAGCGCGGGTTGATCCAGATCTCCATGCCGGCCAGCCTATCGAGGGCCCTTCCCCGGACCCGCGTCCGAACCGCCCGGACGGGAACCGCGGCGTACCCGCCGGTGGTTCATGCATCAGGAACCATCGTCTTCGGAGGGGAGCACCGGATGGACGGCGCGACGATCATCGAGCAGCTGATGACGACGGAGGTCAGGACCGACCCGTACCCGCTGTACGCGCGGGCGCACGAGCTCGGCCCGGTGGTCCCGGCGGGGGGCGGGATGTACGTGGTGAGCGGGTACGCGGCGGTCAACAAGGTGCTGCGCACCCCCGCCTTCGGTGTCGCGACCGCCGACATGATGGCCGGCCTGGCCCCGGAGTTCGCCTCGCACTCCTCACTGGCCCTGTTCGGCCGCTCGATCCTCCAGCGCAACGCGCCCGACCAGCCCCGGGTCCGCTCGCTGATCGCCTCGGTGTTCACCGCCCGCCGGGTCGCCGCGCTGCGCCCGGCCGTGGAGGCGGCGGTCGACCGGCTGCTGGACGGGATGGCCGAGCAGGGCGCCGACGGCTCGCCGGTGGACTTCATGGACGCCTTCGCCTTCCGGCTGCCGGTCGGGGTGATCTGCGAGCTGCTCGGCGTCCCCGAGCAGGACCGTTACCGCTTCCGTGGCCTCGCCGCCGACCTGACCGTCGCCCTGGAGATCATCCAGGACCTCGACGAGTTGGACGACGCCGACCGGGCCGCCGACGAGCTGTCCAGGTACTTCACCGAGCTGGCCGCCGAACGCCTGGCCCGTCCGCAGGACGACCTGGTCAGCGACCTGGCCCGGATCGCCGCCGAGGACGACGGACGGCTCTCCGCCGAGGAGCTGCTGGCCAACCTGGTGCTGCTGCTGGTGGCCGGGTTCGAGACCACCACCAACCTGCTCGGCAACGGCCTCGCCCTGCTGTTCCGCCACCCCGGGGCGACCGCCGGCCTGCGCGGCGGCGCCGTCACCCCGGCCGGCTTCACCGACGAGGTGCTGCGCTTCGACTCCCCGGTCCAGGCCACCGGCCGGGTCGCGCTGGAGGAGGGGCTGAGCGTCGAGGGCCTTCCCGTCCCGCTCGGCAGCGGGGTGACCCTGCTGATCGGCGCGGCCCACCACGACCCGACCCGCTACGAGCGCCCGGAGGTGTTCGACCCGACCCGCACCGACAGCCAGCCGCTCAGCTTCGGCGGCGGCCAGCACTTCTGCCTGGGCTACCAGCTGGCCCGGCTGGAGGCCGAGGTCGCGATCCCGGCGCTGCTCGACCGCTTCCCCCGGCTCGCCCCGGGCGGGGTCCCCACCCGGCGCGACCGCCTGGTGCTGCGTGGCTTCGAGTCCCTGCCGGTGACCGTTCGCTGACCCCGGCCCCCGGCCCCCGGCGGCCCTGCGCCTCCGGGGCCGCCGTCGGCCCCGTCCGGCCATGTCGGTCCCGTCGGCTCCGGAACCCGGGACGTTCGGCCGTTCGTGACCGGTCCCGTTCGTGGGGGACCATGGAGGGACGAACCGGCCATTCCGGGCCTTTCCTCCCGGACCGGCCAGGCCGGTCAGCCAGGAGGTCCCCGTCGTGTCAGCACCCCGCCCGCCGCAGCTCGCGGTCGCGCAGCCCCGGGTGCCGCGCTGGGTGCCCTGGCTGCCCGTCCTACTGCTGGTCATCGACCTGATCGCCGAGGCCGTCGTCCCGGACGCCGTCGCCGCCGGCTTCCTGCTGACCGCTCTGCCGGTGGTGGCCGCGTTCAGCTACGGCCCGGTGCTGACCGCCGGCGCCACCGGCGGCTCGCTGGCGCTGCAAATGCTGCTGGCCCTGCGCGTGGGCCACATCAACGAGCAGCACCACGTCTGGGTCTACATCGCCACCCTGCTCTCCGGGGTGATGGGCACCGTCCTGTCCTGGCAGCGCACCCGGCAGAACCGCAACCTGCTCCAGGCCCGTACGGTCGCCGAGACCCTCCAGCGCACCGTTCTGCGGCCGGTCCCCGAGCGGGTCGGCGGCCTGCGGGTGGCCGGGCTCTACCGCCCGGCCCAGGCCGAGGTGCTGGTCGGCGGCGACCTGTACGAGGTGTGCGACACCCGCTTCGGGGTCCGGGTGCTGCTCGGCGACGTCCGCGGCAAGGGCCTCGGCGCGGTTCGTACGGTGGCCGACGTGCTCGGCGCCTTCCGGGCGGCCGCCCACGACACCCCGGGCCTGGTCGAGCTCGCCGACCAGCTGGACCGCGCGGTGCTGCGCGACGCGGCCGAGCGCGGCGACGACGAGCTCTTCGTCACCGCCGTCCTGCTCCAGTACCGGCCGGGCACCGACTGCGTGGAGATCGTCAACCGCGGCCACACCACCCCGCTGCTGCTCGCCGCCGGCACCATCGCCCCGGTGGCCTGCGTCGACGAGCTCCCGCTCGGCCTCGGCCACCTCGGGCCCGACGACGAGCCCGCCAAACCGACCACCGTCGCCCTGCCCCCGGGCCACACCGTCCTGGTCTACACCGACGGCGTCAGCGAGGCCCGCGACGGCGCCGGCGCCTTCTACCCGCTGGCCCCGCGCCTCGCCGTCCTGGGCAGCACCGCCCCCGACCGGGTGGTCTCCTTCCTGGCCCAGGACGTCCACCGGTTCGCCGGCCTGCTCGCCGACGACCTCGCCGTCCTCGCCCTCACCCCGGAGTAGCCCCCTGCCACTCCCACAGGTTCGCGAACAGCACCGCCTGCTCGCGCGCGTCGTCGAGCGCGTGGTGCGTGTGCGGTAGGTCCGGGAGCAGCTCCGGCGGCATCGACCGCTTCCCGATCCCGGCGAACGGCACCCCCGCCCGCGCCGCGTACAGCGTCTTCAGGTCCAGGCACCCGGAGTGCCCGAACGGGCTGGCACCGGTGAACCGCATCAGGTACCAGTACAGGAACTGCCAGTCGTACACCGCCGGGTAGGCCACCATCACCGGCCGGTACCGCTGCCCCTGCGGCCCGGTCCGCACCCGCTCCACCCACCGCCCGAACTCCCGCAGCGCCGCCCCGGGCTCCGCCCCACCCGCCTCCAGCGCGGCCCGCTCCAAGCCCGACACCGCCAGCGCCTGCGGGTCGTACTCCGCGCTGATCGGCCGCAACTCCCGGTAGAACGCCGCCGCCACCCCCGGCTCCGCCCGCCGGAACCCCTCCCCGTCGTGCCACCCGGCCACCACCGCCCCGAAGCTCACCATCGAGTACGGCCCCGGGATCGGCCCGTCCGCCTCCACGTCCACCGACACGTACACCGTCGGCGTCACCCCGCCGCTCCTGCTTCCCATGCCTCCATCCAACCCACCCCCGCAACCGGATTCCCGCCGGCGAAAACGCCTGCGGGGGCGCGGACGTGACGTCCGCGCCCCCGCAGGGTGGGTGCTTCCTTACAGGTCGTAGTACAGCTCGAACTCGTGCGGGTGGGGCCGGAGGGCGATCGGGGCGATCTCGTTGGTGCGCTTGAAGTCGATCCAGGTCTCGATCAGGTCCGGGGTGAAGACGTTGCCGGCGAGGAGGTACTCGTGGTCGGCCTCCAGGGCCTCCAGGACGGCGGGGAGGGAGGAGGGCACCTGCGGGACGTTGGCGTGCTCCTCGGGGGCGAGCTCGTAGAGGTCCTTGTCGACCGGCTCCAGCGGCTCGATCTTGTTGCGGATGCCGTCGAGGCCGGCCATCAGCATGGCGGAGAAGGCCAGGTAGGGGTTGGAGGACGGGTCCGGGGCGCGGAACTCGATGCGCTTGGCCTTGGCGTTGGAGCCGGTGATCGGGATGCGGATCGCGGCCGAGCGGTTGCGCTGCGAGTAGACCAGGTTGACCGGCGCCTCGAAGCCCGGCACCAGGCGGTGGTAGGAGTTCACCGAGGGGTTGGTGAAGGCCAGCAGCGAGGGGGCGTGCCGGAGCAGGCCGCCGATGTAGTAGCGGGCGGTGTCGGACAGGCCGGCGTAGCCCTGCTCGTCGTAGAAGAGCGGCGAGCCCTCGCTCCACAGCGACTGGTGGACGTGCATGCCCGAGCCGTTGTCGCCGAAGATCGGCTTCGGCATGAAGGTGGCCGTCTTGCCGTTGCGCCAGGCGACGTTCTTGATGATGTACTTGAACAGCATCAGGTCGTCGGCGGCGTGCAGCAGGGTGTTGAACTTGTAGTTGATCTCCGCCTGGCCGGCCGTGCCGACCTCGTGGTGCTGGCGCTCGACCTCGAGGCCGGCCTTGGCCAGCTCCAGCGACATCTCGGCGCGCAGGTCGGCGAAGTGGTCCACCGGCGGGACGGGGAAGTAGCCGCCCTTGTACTTGACCTTGTAGCCGCGCGCGTCGCCCTCGGCGGCGCCGGTGTTCCAGGCGCCCGCCTCCGAGTCGATGTGGTAGAAGGACGCGTTGGCGCTGGTCTCGAACCGCACCGAGTCGAAGACGTAGAACTCCGCCTCGGGCCCGAAGAAGGCGGTGTCGGCGATGCCGGAGGACGCGAGGTAGGCCTCGGCCTTCTTGGCGACGTTGCGGGGGTCACGGCTGTAGGCCTCGCCGGTGACCGGGTCCTGGATGAAGAAGTTGATGTTGAGGTGCTTCTCGGCCCGGAACGGGTCGAGGCGGGCGGTGGCGAGGTCCGGCACGAGGGCCATGTCGGACTCGTGAATGGCCTGGAAGCCGCGGATCGACGAGCCGTCGAACATCAGGATCTCGGACGGGTCGAAGGTCGCCGCAGGTACGGAGAAGTGCTGCAGTACGCCCGGCAGGTCGCAGAAGCGGACGTCGACGAACTTCACGTCGTTGTCCTGGATGAACTGCTTCACTTCGGCGGCGTTGTTGAACATCCATCCTCCTCGGCGTGCGAATTGGGCTCACCCTAGGAATGGGTCGTTTCCAGTCGGTGACCCGCTCGTTTCCTAGATGTTAACCAGGACCGCCGAACGGGTGGCAAAGGCGTACGGTACGGGGCAAATCGCCCCGCCGACCTGGAGACCCTTGGCTAAATGGTCTGGACCACTTGGTAAGCCAGGTGATCGGGATTCACCCGGTCGGGGCGGGGCCCGGTGCCGCGCCCCGCCCGGAGGGGAGCCGGTGCGGGCGCCCGGGGTCAGCCCGGTTAGTGTGGATTCGTGGACACCAGAGAAGCGTTGGGATCGTGGATCGACGGCCCGAAGGCGGCCGCCGAGAAGATGGGCGCCGACTTCGGCTACCGCGGCGAGCGCCTCGGACTGCCCGAGGAGGGCCCCGGCTCGATGGCCGGCCCCGGCCGACGGATCGGCTCCCTGTTCGTGGACGGCTGGCTGGTCGCCCTGGTCTCCTACGGCCTGATCGCCAAGGGTGACCAGGCCGAGGCCAACCTGTGGACCCTCCCGCTCTACTTCCTGGTCGCCGCCGTCCTGCTCGCCACCACCGGCACGACCGTCGGCAAGCGGCTGTTCGGCCTCCGGGTGGTCCGCCTGGACGGCCGCCGCGCGACCATCCCGCAGGTCCTGCTGCGCACCGTCCTGCTCTGCCTGGTGGTGCCGGCGCTGGTCTGGGACCGCGACACCCGCGGCCTGCACGACAAGGCGGTCGGCACGGTCGAGGTCCGGATCTGACGACGTCCACGTAGGCGGTCACGCACGACAGCTGCGACCGCCCAACGGCTGAACGCCGAACGGCCCCGCTGAGGAAACTCAGCGGGGCCGTTCTCGTGTCGTCAGGGGAGGGGAGAGGTCAGCGGGCCTGGCCGCCCTTGGGCATCCGGGCGCCCTTGGGCATCGGGCCCTTGGGGATCGGCGCCTTGGAGAGCAGGTCGCCCAGCGCGCGCAGGCGGTCGTTGGTCTCGGTGACCTGGGAGGCGGTGATGGCGCGGGGCAGGCGCATCAGGTGGATCTGCAGCTTCTTGAGCGGGATCTCGCCCTCGCCGTTGCCCACCACGATGTCGTGCACCGGCACGTCGCCGACCACGCGGGCCATCTTCTTCTTCTCGGAGGCCAGCAGCTGGCGCACCCGGTTCGGGTTGCCCTCGCCGATCAGCGCGATGCCGGCCCGGCCCACGGCGCGGTAGACCGCGTCCTGGTTACGGGTGACCGCGACCGGGGTGGAGTTGGAGCTCCAGCCGCGCCGGATGTTGTTCAGCACCGCCGCGACGGCGCCCGGCTGCCCCTCCATCTGACCGAACGCGGCGCGCTCGGCCCGGCGCCCGAAGACGATCGCCATGGCCAGGACGGCCACGATGAAGCCCAGGATGCCCAGGTAGATGGGGTGGTCGATCGCGAAGCCGATGGCGAGGAACACGCCGAAGGTCAGCAGGCCGACGCCGGCGATGATCAGGCCGATCTTGGTGTCGACCTTCTTGGTCATGGTGTACGCCAGGCGGATCTGCTTCAGTCGCCCGGGGTTCTCGGATGTTTCCCTCGCCATAACGCTCATGGTACGTGGCGCGGGTACGGGATATCCAAGCCCGGGTACCCGTTCGCCCGAACCGTGACCTGTGTGCCCGCGCACCGTCGCACACAGCGACGGCGGGGCCTCAGGGGCGTACGGAGCGTGCCCTCGCCGTGCCCGCCGCTGCCCCGCCTGCCAGGGCGTCGTGTCGGCGGTCCGCCGCGTACCGGCGGTTCTCGCACACCGCCGCCCAGGCGTTGAGTCGCGCGTGCCGCTGGCCGGGCGCCAGCAGGACGCTCTCGGCGAACCGCAGCGCCACCCCCACCGACCGGATCCGCATCCGCATGCCGAACAGCTCCTCTCGTGGCTGAGAAGAATCGAACGCTCACTGGGCGTCCATCATCCCCACCCCGTGTTACCAGTCCGTGACCAGGCAGTCAAAGCGTGGTGAAGCTCGAAAGGGCGGAGCCGCAGCTCCGCCCTTCGAATGGCCCAGTGGCCGAAACCTGCCCCGGAGCGTCAGACCGCGGCCTGTGCGCGCCGCTCCAGCGCCTGCCGGTACAGCCGGCCGGCCCGGTACGACGAACGCACCAGCGGCCCCGACATGACACCCGCGAAGCCCAGCTCCTCGGCCTCCTCCTGGAGCTCGACGAACTCCTGCGGCTTCACCCAGCGCTCCACCGGGTGGTGGCGCAGCGAGGGGCGCAGGTACTGGGTGATGGTGATCAGCTCGCAGCCGGCCCCGACCAGGTCGGCCAGCGCCTGGCTGACCTCCTCGCGGGTCTCGCCCATGCCCAGGATCAGGTTGGACTTGGTCACCAGCCCGGCCGCGCGGGCCTGGGTGATGACGTCGAGCGAGCGCTCGTACCGGAACGCCGGGCGGATCCGCTTGAAGATGCGCGGAACCGTCTCGACGTTGTGCGCGAGCACCTCGGGGCGGGAGGAGAAGACCTCGGCCAGCTGCTCGGGCACCGCGTTGAAGTCGGGGATGAGCAGCTCGACGCCGGTACGGCCGCCCGCGCGCTCGGCGGTCATCGCGTGCACCTGGCGCACGGTCTCGGCGTACAGCCAGGCGCCGCCGTCCTCCAGGTCGTCGCGGGCGACGCCGGTGATGGTGGCGTAGTTGAGGTCCATGGTGACGATGGACTCGGCGACCCGGCGCGGCTCGTCGCGGTCGAACTCGGCGGGCTTGCCGGTGTCGATCTGGCAGAAGTCGCAGCGGCGGGTGCACTGGTCACCGCCGATGAGGAAGGTCGCCTCGCGGTCCTCCCAGCACTCGAAGATGTTGGGGCAGCCGGCCTCCTGGCAGACCGTGTGCAGCCCCTCCTTCTTCACCAGCGACTGGAGGGCGTTGTACTCCGGGCCCATCTTCGCGCGGGTCTTGATCCACTCGGGCTTCCGCTCGATGGGGGTCTCGCTGTTGCGGACCTCCAGGCGGAGCAGCTTCCTGCCGTCGGGCGCGACAGCGGACACGTGCGACTCCTAGAACTAGACGGGGTACCCCCAGGGTACGCCTGTGGTTGTACGGCCTGTGCCGGGCCTGCCGCCCTGCAATCGCAGGGCAACGCGGCTACCGGCCAGTAGATTCCCAGCGGCTGACGGTTCCAGCCGCATCGGCACCGGGCTTCAGCGGCTGAACGGCGGCGGGCTTCAGCGGCTGAGCGCCGGCTCCGGCAGCTCGGCGAAGACGTCCTTCAGGTGCCGCTCGACGGCCGGCAGCGCCTCGCCGACGCCGAAATCGCGCCCCAGCTCGCCGGCCAGCGAGGCCACGCCCGCGTCCCGGATGCCGCAGGGCACGATCTTGTCGAAGTACGTCATGTCGGGGTCGCAGTTGAGCGCGAAGCCGTGCATGGTCACCCCGCGGGCGACCCGGACGCCGATCGCGGCGAGCTTGCGGTCGCCGCCGCGCTGCCCGGCGTTGGACGGGGCGTACTCGGGCCCGGCCAGGCGCGGGTCGATGCCCAGCGGCAGGCCCATCCGCAGGGTCAGCTTGCCGATGTCCACCACCTCGGCCGGGTCCACCACGGCGTCCGGGATGTTCTGGCCCAGCACCCAGACCCCGCTGCGGCCCTCGACCCGGGTGGTCTCGACGCCGAAGTCGGCGGCGGCGCGGATCAGCGCCTCCTCCAGCCGGCGGACGTACGCGATCACGTCGATCGGGTCGGGCAGCTTGATGATCGGGTAGCCGACCAGCTGGCCGGGGCCGTGCCAGGTGATCTCCCCGCCCCGGTTGACCTCGACCACGGGGGTGCCGTCCAGCGGCAGGTCGGCGGGGTTGGTGCGCTTGCCCATGGTGTAGACGGGCGGGTGCTCCAGCAGCAGCACGGTGTCGGGGATCTCGTCCGCGACCCGCAGCGCGTGCAGGCGCTGCTGCTCCTCCCACGCCTCCTCATAGGGGACGACGTGCTCGCCTATGCCCATCCGCACGAACCGCACGTTATCGCTCACCGCACCGCGCTCCTTGCCAGGCGTTCGGGGCCGGCCTTGCGTGACGGGACCAGCCTCGCGTTCGAGACCAACCTCGCCACTGTACGCCCACGCCCGTACCGGCCGTTCAGCCGCCCGAGAGCAGCTGCAGCCGCAGCGCCAACTGCAGCTCCAGCGAGCGCTCCGGCCGGCTCCAGTCCCGCCCGAGCAGCGCCTCGACCCGGTCCAGCCGCTGCACCACGGTGTTCACGTGGACGTGCAGCTCGTCCTTGGCCCGGGTGAGGCTGCCGCCGCAGTCGAAGTAGGCGCGCAGGGTGCGGACCAGCTCGGTGCCGCGCCGGGCGTCGTACGCGAGCAGCGGGCCGAGCGTCGCGCCGACGAAGCCGTCCACGTCGTGGCCGTCGCCGAGCAGCACCCCGAGGAAGCCCAGCGCGCCGGCCGAGGCGCCCTCCCCGGCGCGGCCGAGCACCCGCAGGGCGCGCACGCAGCGCAGGCCCTCGGCGTACGCGGCGGCCAGCGCCCGGGGGCCCGCGGCGGGGCGGCCGGCGCCGACGGTGACCGGGAAGCCGGCCAGCCGGGCCAGCCGCTCGGCGGCCTGCCGGGCGGTCCCCTCGGGATCGCCGGTCGTGCCCGCTTCGAGCGGCACCAGCAGCACCACCGCCTCGCCGTGCTCGGCGCCGACGCCCCGGGCGCCGAACAGGTACCGCCGGGCGGCGCCCGCGAGCCGTCCCCGCTCGTCGCCGTCGCCGTCCGCCGGTTCGGCGACCAGCACCAGGTGCGGCCGGGCGAGGTCGACCCCGAGCCGGCGGCCGCGCGCGGTGAGCCCGGCCGGGTCGCGTTCGGGGGCGGTGAGCAGGTCGGTGAGCAACTCGCCGCGGACCCGGTTCTCGGTCTCCGCCACCGAGCGGCGCAGCAGCAGGAGCAGCGCGGTCACCACGCTGGCCCGCTCGAACAGCCGCCGGTCGGCGTCGTCGAGGTCGGGCCGTCCGCGCAGCACCATGGTGCCGAGCGCGTCGTGTCCGGCCAGCACCGCGCACACCCACAGCCCGCCGTGCCGTACCGACCGGCCCTCGGTCCGGGACGCGGCCACTGCCCCGGCCAGCTCGGCGGCGGGCGTCGGCCGCCCGGCCAGCGGCTCGCCCTCGGCGTCCAGGACCGCTATCTCCCCGTCCAGCAGGAGTGCGACGGCGGCGGCGACGTCCGGCACCTCGGCGCCGCGCAGGACCAGGTCGGTGAGCCGGTCGTGCGCCTGCTCGGCGCGCTGGACGGCGGCGGAGTGGGCCCGGACCAGCTCGTTCGCGGTGTTCAGCTCGGCGATCGCGGCCCGGGTGTCGGCCAGGGACTTGGCGGTGTCCAGGGCGATCGCGGCGTGCGCGGCCAGCGTGCAGAGCAGCGCGACCTCGTCGGGGGAGAAGGCGCGCGGCGAGCGGTCGGCGGCGAACAGGACGCCGATGACCTGCCCGCCGAGCAGCAGCGGCACCCCGATGATCGCCACCAGGCCCTCGTCCAGCACGGCCGCGTCGATCGTGCCGGTGTGGCGGAAGCGTTCGTCGGTGCGGTAGTCGGGGGTGGCGTACGGGCGGGCGGTCTGGGCGACCAGCCCGCCCAGGCCGTCGCCGAGGCTGAGCCGCAGGGTCTGGAAGAGCACGGAGACCGAGCCGTCGGTGACCCGCATGTAGGTGTCGCCGGCGGCCTCGTCCGGCAGGGTCAGGTACGCGGTGTCGGTGCCGAGCAGCATCCGGGCCCGGCGGACGATCGCCTGCAGCACGGTGTCCAGCTCCCGGGAGGCGGCCAGGTCCCCGGCGGTGTCGAACAGTGCAGTCAACTCGGCCTCTCGGCGCCGGTGTTGACGCAACGTACGGTGCACCCGCAGGGCCTGCCAGGTGGCGTCGTCGATCTCGGCGAGGACGCCGGCCGGCGCCCCGCGGCGGCGGGCGTCGGCCAGCACCTCGGCGAAGTCCTCGGTGGCGGCGCCGGAGGCGAGCAGGTCGAGCAGCCGCCGCAGCGCGGGTGCGGCGCCCTCGTCGGGGTGGTTCATGGTGCGGGCCGCCAATCGGCGTCGGTTCCGACGGTTGCGAGGAATCGCGATGCTATCGGCTCAACCCTCAGGCCACGGCGGGCTTTCCGACCGCGGCGCCGTCCGCCGGCTGCTCCTCGACCTCGGTGAGGTCCTGCCCCCTGGTCTCCCGTGCGCACAGCACCGCCAGCGCGGTGATCGCCGCCGCGACGGCCACGTAGACCGCGATGGGGGTGGCGCTGCCGTAGTCCTTGAGCAGCGCGGTGGCGATCAGCGGGGCGGGCGCCCCGGCGGCCACCGAGGCGAACTGGGCGCCGATCGAGGCCCCCGAGTACCGCAGCCTGGTCGCGAACAGCTCGGTGAAGAAGGCCGCCTGCGGCGCGTACATCGCGCTGTGGAACACCAAACCGACGGTCACCGCGACCACCAGCGCCCCGAAGGACTCGGTGTCCACCATCCCGAAGAACACGAACGCCCAGACGCCGACCCCGGCCGCGCCCACCAGGTACACCGGTTTGCGCCCGACCCGGTCGGACAGCGCCCCGAACAGCGGGATCAGCGCGAACTGGATCGCCGAGGCGATCAGTACGGCGTTCAGCGCGCTCTGCTTGTCGAAGTGCGCGTGGTTGACGGCGTACGTGAGCACAAAGGTCGTCATCACGTAGTACGAGATGTTCTCCGCCATCCGCGCGCCCATGGCCACCAGCACCTCGCGCCAGTGGTGCTTCAACACCCCCACCAGCGGCGCCGGTTCGGCCTCCTTCCGGGCCTGCGCCGCCCGCAGCGCCTGCCGGAACAGCGGCGACTCGTCCACCGCCAGCCGGATCCACATCCCGACCCCGACCAGCACCGCCGACAACAGGAACGGCACCCGCCACCCCCACGCCAGGAACGCGCTGTCCGACTGCACCGCCGTCATCAACGACAGCACCCCCGCCGCCAGCAGGTTCCCGGCCGGTGCCCCGCCCTGCGGCCACGACGCCCAGAACCCCCGCCGCCGCTGGTCCCCGTGCTCCGACACCAGCAGCACCGCCCCGCCCCACTCCCCGCCGAGCGCGAACCCCTGCACCAGCCGGAGCGTCGTCAACAGCACCGGCGCCGCCACCCCGATCGACCCGTACGTCGGCAGCAGTCCGATCGCCGTGGTCGACCCGCCCATCAGCAGCAGGCTCACCACCAGCAGCTTCTTCCGCCCCACCCGGTCCCCGAAGTGACCGAACACCAAGGCCCCGAGCGGCCGCGCCGCGAACCCGATCGCATAGGTCAGGAACGACAGCAGCGTCCCGGTGAGCGGATCGGTGTTCGGGAAGAACAGCTTCCCGAACACCAGCGCCGCCGCCGTTCCGTACAGGAAGTAGTCGTACCACTCGATCGTCGTGCCGATCAGACTCGCGGCCACCACTCGCGGGAGTGAGCTGGTCGCCGCCGAACCACGTGCAGGGGCCTTCATGGGTCACCACTTCCAGGTCCAGAGGGGGAGGATGTCGCCACAAGGTAGGAACCCCACGCTCCCGGGACTATGTGACCGACCCACACATCGCCTCGGATGGATATGGCCGACCACCCCATGACCGCCTCGGTCCCTGGCCGTTGCCCACCTCCCACCCCTGACCCCGTCCCGCCGTGCTCGTAGGGGATCGACTCAGTGCGCCGTCCACCCGCCGTCGATCGGGAGGCTGACGCCGGTGATGTAGGAGGCGGGTGGGGAGCAGAGCCAGAGGGCGAGGGCGGCGACCTCGGAGGGTTCGATGAGGCGCTTGACGGCGGTGCGGTCGAGCATGACGCGGTCGACGACCTCGTCCTCGGGGATGCCGTGGGCGAGGGCCTGGGCGGCGATCTGCCGCTCGACCAGGGGGGTACGGACGTAGCCCGGGTTGAGGCAGTTGCTGGTGACGCCGTGGGGGGCGCCTTCGAGGGCGACGGTCTTGCTGAGGCCTTCCAGGGCGTGCTTGGCGGTGACGTACGCGGACTTGAAGGCGCTGGCGCGCAGGCCGTGGACGGAGGAGATGTTGACGATCCGGCCCCACCGCTGTCCGTACATGTGGGGGAGGGTGCGGCGCAGGATGCGGAACGGGGCCTCGACCATGACGCGTTGCATGAGGGTGAAGCGGTCGAGCGGGAACTCGTGCACGGGCGCGAGGTGTTGCAGGCCGGCGTTGTTGACCACGATGTCGGCGTCGTCCGGCAGGGCGTCCACGGCCTCGGGGTCCGCGAGGTCCGTGACGATCGCGCGCCCGCCGATCCGCTCGGCGAGGTCCCGGGCCGGGCCGGCCGCGAGGTCGACGACGTAGACCCGGGCGCCGGCCCCGGCGAAGGCCTCGGCGCAGGCGCGGCCGATGCCCGAGGCGGCGCCGGTCACCAGGGCCGTGCGGCCGTCGAGCGGGCGGGCAGTAGAGGTGTCCATGGCCGAGAACGGTAGGAATCCGGCGGCGCGGCTCCCATGTGGCGGGCCGCTACAGCAGCAGGGTTCCCCATGGCGGAAACCGACATGACGGTCGATCGGCGGTTCGACCCCGGAAGGCCAAACCCATCCTGACCTCGCTTCCCCACAATGGGCGCGGTTGCTTCACCCGTTCGGAGGATTGCTCGGTCAGATCCACCCATAGCGCCCGAATGCTCGCTACATTCACGCCGATTCCCGACAGGGGGCGCCGCCCCAGGCCGCCGAAGTGCTGGTAGAGCCCGGTGCGACGTCCGAGAGGTGTTGACTGACATGCCCCAACGGCCTGCAACCGACAGCCCGGCGTACGGACCGCTCGACCCGCTCGGCCAGCACCGAGGTCCGGTCGGCCGGACCCTTCCGGACGCCCCCGACGCCCTGGCCCCCAACGCCCTGACCGGCGACACGCTGACCACCGACGCCCCGACCGCAGACGAACTGCGGCTGCCCGTGCAGGCCGCACCGAACCGGCACGAAGCCACCGCCGCACCCGCCCCCGCGACCACCAGCGGCCACGGCAGCCACACCGGCCACTCCGGCCCGGCCCCGCAGAACGGCCAGCTCGCCGCGCTGATCGAGGAGGCCGGCTTCTCGCACGCCGGACTGGCCCGCCGGGTCGACCAGCTCGGCCTGGAGCACGGCCTCGACCTGCGCTACGACAAGACCTCGGTCACCCGCTGGCTGCGCGGCCAGCAGCCCCGCGGCGCCACCCCGGCGCTGATCGCCGAGGTCTTCACCCGCCGCCTCGGCCGCCGCCTCACCGCCCAGGACCTCGGCCTGGACGCCTGCGCCCCGGTCTACGCGGGCCTGGAGTTCGCCGAGACCCCGCAGGAGGCGGTGGACATCGTGGCGAGCATGTGGCGCAAGGACAACGGCCCGCAGTCCGAGCTGCGCCGGATCGCCTTCACCCCGGCCGGGCTGGTCGTCCCCAGCCGCGACTGGCTGATCGGCCGCACCGACGAGCGGGTCGCCCGGGACGGCTCCACCCTGGTCCGCCCGGACGCCGCCACCGGCCCGCCGGGCACCGCCCCCACCCCACCCGCGCAGAGCGCCACGAGCGCGCCCGGCGCCCTCGCCGTGAGCCCCGCGCGCGGCCAGGCCCCCGGCGTCCCCGGCTCCCGCAGCACCGCCGGAACCACCGGCACCGCCGCCACCATCGGTCGGGTGCCCACCCAGAGCCGCCGCCCGCCGGCCGCCGTCGAGCCGTCGTACACCGACCCGACCCGCGAGACGCGCCCCGCCCTACGGGTCGGCCGCGGCGACATCGCCGCCATCCGCGCCGTCGGCGACCTCTTCCGCGCGCTCGACCACGCCTACGGCGGCGGTCACGCCCGCCAGGCACTGGTCCGCTACCTGGAGAGCGAGGCCGAGCCGATGCTGCGCGGCCGCTACGGCGAGCAGATCGGCCGGGCCCTGTTCGGCGCGGTCGCCGACCTGACCAGGCTGGCCGGCTGGACGTCCTTCGACATCGCCGCGCACGGCCTCGCCCAGCGCTACTTCGTCCAGGCGCTGCGCCTCTCCCAGGCCGCCGGGGACCGCGCGCTCGGTGGCTACGTCCTGGTGACGATGAGCCATCAGGCCGTCCACCTGGGCCACGGCCGGGAGGCCGTCCAGCTCGCCCGGGTCGCCCAGCAGGGCGTGGGCACCGCCGTCCCGCCGGTGGTCCAGTCGCTGATGCACGCCGCCGAGGCGCGCGGGCACGGCCTGCTGGGCGACGTCCGCTCCTGCACCACCGCCCTGGTCCGGGCCGAGCGCTCGCTCGCCGCCTCCCGGACGGGCGACGAACTGCCCTCCTGGGCGCGGTACTTCGACGAGGCGCAGCTCTCCGACGAGTTCGCCCACTGCTACCGCGACCTCCAGCAGTGGCGCACCTCCGCGCAGCACGCCGAGAAGTCGCTGCGGCTGCGCTCTCCCGCCTACGCCCGCAGCCGGATCTTCTGCCGGCTGGTGCTGGCCACCGCCCGGCTCGGCATGGGCGACCTCGACGAGGCCTGCACGATGGCCACCGACGCGCTGCGGGCGGCGGGGGAGATGCGCTCGGCCCGCTCGCTGGAGTACGTCCGGGACTTCCACCGCCGTCTCACCCCCTACCGGGGCAGCCCGGTGGCCCGCGCCTTCGAGGAGACGGCCCGCCAGGCGGGGGTGATCTGAGCGCGCGCCTGACGACACCCGACCACACGGATCACCCGCCCGACCACCCGACAGCCGGGCCGAGCAGGATTACCGGTTCCCGGCCCGGACCCTCGGCTGCTCAGCCGAGGGTCCGGGCCGATCAGGGCACCGAGCACGATCTCGAACACGACGGTCGGTACGGCGGTATGGCGGTACGGCGGTACGGCGATCCACCGCGGCAGCCGGTCGGTGAGCAGTGGCGCGGCGACGGCTGCCGCGGGGATCAGGATCAGTGCGACCGGCTGGGCGGAGGCGCTCACCGCGAGACGGTCGATCGGCGGAAATCATCCGATGAACGGTCAGAGCGTGTACATCGGCATCCCGGCACGCCGTCGGTCTGTCACCCCGGCAGACCGCTGGCGTGTTCGGACGACCGAACAGCACGTCCGAGCAGCACGTCCGAGCAGCACGCCCCAAGGCCTACGGCCTCAGGCCGCCGCCTCGGCCTCCCGCGCGTCCGCCGGCAGCCCGAGGTCGCGCAGCACCGCCCACGCCGCCCGCCGCCCGGAGACCAGCGCACCCTGCACGGTGCTGGTGTCCCGGTGGTCCCCGGCGACGTACAGCCCGGCCAGCACCCGCACCGGCCGGCGCGGGTTGTGCGGCGGCGGCATCGCGGGCAGCGCGTCCGGGACGTGCCGCACGCTGAGGAACTGCCAACCCGCCGTCGAGGCCCCGTACAGCTCGGCCAGCCGGGCCCGGACGGCCGGTTCCAGTCCGGCCGGGCCGCCCGCGTCGAAGGAGCGCCGCCCGAGCACGGTGGTGGCGACCAGCGCCTGCCCGGCCGGGGCGAAGGACGGGTGCAGCTCGCTGAGCACCAGCGAGTGCGAGACCAGCGGCGGGTGCCCGTTCGGCCGGTCGCCGTCGAGCAGCAGCACGGCCTCGTTCAGCGGGGCGCGGTCGGCCGCGTGGAAGAAGGTGGTGACGGGGTGGAAGTCCGGCAGCCGTAGCCCGGGCAGCAGTTCGACGGCGGAGCGGGCGTCGGTGGCGACCACGACGGCCTGGGCGCCGATCCTCCCGTGGGCGAGGGTCTCCACACCGTCGGCGGTGACCGAGGTGACCTGCACCCCGGTCCGCACGGTGCCGGCGGGCAGCGCGGCGGCCAGCTGGGCGGGCACGGCCGCGATCCCGTCGGCGGGCAGACAGAGCCGTCCGCGGGCGTAGGAGCGCAGCACCAGGTCGGCGATCCGGCTGCTGGTGCCGAGCGCCTGATCGCTGAGCAGCGCGCTGAGCAACGGGCGCAGGAAGCCGTCCACGGTGCGCGGGGCGAGGCCGTGGCCGGCCAGGGCGCGGGCGGCGGTGGTCTCCGGGCGGGCCTGCAGCCGGCCGGCCGGGGTGGTGGCGATCCGGCCGAGCCAGCTGCCGAGGCGGGCCTTGTCCAGCGGGCTGCCGAGCGGCGCCCGGGTGGCGGCCTGGCGGGCGGTGGTGAGCTGTGGGTCCCCGGCGCGGTAGCGGCGTCCGGCGCTGTGCACCAGCACGCCGGGCGTGAGCTGGCGCAGGTCCAGGCGGTCGAGGTCGAGCGCCCGGCGCAGCTCGGGGAAGGCGGTGTTCAGCAGGTGGCTGCCGTCGTCGAGCCGGAATCCGTCCAGCTCGCGGGTGGCCATCCGGCCGCCGATCCGGTCGGTGGTCTCCAGGACCTGAACGGCGAGGCCGCGGCCGGTGAGTGCGCGGGCGGCGGCCAGGCCCGCGAGTCCGGCGCCGACCACGACGACGTCCGGGTCGGACGGTCGACGGGCGCGGCGGGTGAAGTCGTATGTGGGCACTGGCGTGCTCCCTCCCTGGTCCCGGGGCTCCGGCCGACGCAGGCAGCGGGGTGCCGGGACACGGTCCGTGGAAGGTGATGCCCAGTCAGTGTGAGCGTCAGACAAGCGCAACGAACCGGATGCGGGGGTCGGGAGGGGTTGTGCGGCGCCGGGCGGGGGCGCGGTCACGGACAGTGCGCCGTGGCGGCCGGGATGCGGGGTCGGCGGGCGCGTACGGTCACCGGGGGCGTGCGACGCGCCCGCCATGTGCTCCCGTGCGCCCCCTGCCGGAGCCCCGTCCGACCCCCGCCCGGCATATGCCCCTGGCCAGGGCAAATGCCGTAGGAGGCCTACGCGCGAAGCGGGAGTCAGAGGGCCGCGCGCACCGCCGAGTCCACGTCCGGGTGCGCGAAGCGGAACCCCGCGTCCAACAGCCGCCGCGGTACCACCCGGTGGCTGCCGACGACCTCCACCGCCAGCTCCCCGAGTACCGCCTTGAGCACCGCCTCCGGCACCGGGAACGGCGTCGGCCGCCCCAGCGCCCGGCCGATCGCCGTGGTCAGCTCGGCGTTGGTCACCGGCTCCGGTGCGGTGAGGTTGAAGGCGCCGGAGAGGTCCTCCCGGTCGATCAGGAACCGCAGTGCGGCCACCTCGTCGGCCAGTGAGATGTAGCTCCAGTACTGCCGCCCGCTGCCCAGCCGTCCGCCCAGGCCCAGCTTGAACAGCGGGAACAGCCGCCCGCCCGCCCCGCCGGCGGTGGAGAGCACCATCCCGGTGCGCGGGTGCACGACCCGGATCCCGGCCCGCTCGGCCGGCCGCGCCGCCGCCTCCCACTCCAGGCAGACCTCGGCCAGGAAGTCGTCCCCGGCGGGGGAGTCCTCGTCGATCACCCGGTCGCCGGTCTGTCCGTACCAGCCGACCGCGGAGGCGCTGACGAGCACCCGCGGCGGCTCCTTGAGTTCGGCCAGTGCGACGGCCAGGGTCTCGGTGCCGTAGACCCGGCTCTCCCGGATCTCCCGCTTGTACGCGTCCGTCCAGCGGCGGTCGCCGACCCCGGCACCGGCCAGGTGCACCACCGCCTCGACCCCGGCGAGGCCGTCCCGCTCGACCTGGCCGAGCAGCGGGTTCCAGCCGATCGCCGTACTGCCGTCGGGCTGCGGGCCCGTCCTGGTGTGGCGCCGGACCAGCCGGACCACCTCGTGGCCGTCCGCCAGCAGGGAGCGGACGAGTGCCGAACCGATCAATCCCGTGGAGCCTGTGACAGCGATGCGCATGGGCCCCATCCTCGCAGTACTTGATCCCCCTCACGTTCGCACGCGCGTCATTAGGCTGACGCGCATGCCCCGTGACTCCCATGACGATCTGATCATCCGTCCGGCGTGGCCGGAGGACGACCGCGAGCTCGCCGCCCTCGACCGGGCCTCCTGGTCCACCCTCTCCGACGTCTCCCCGGAGCCGCAGGCCAGGGACGGGATCTTCGACGAGCGGCACACTCCCGACCAGTACCTGCTCGCCGTGCTGGACGGCCGGATCGTCGGCTACACCCGCCAGGTCCCGCCGACCCCGCTGGCCAGCAACCGGCACGTCCGGCAGATCCAGGGCCTCGTCGTCGACGGCACGGTCCGCGGCCGGGGCATCGGCCGCCGCCTGGTCGAGGCGGCCTGCGCCGCGGCCCGGGCCGCGGGCGCCCGCAGGCTGACCCTGCGGGTGCTCGGCTGGAACGCCCCGGCCCGCCGGCTGTACGAGAGCTGCGGCTTCGTCGTGGAGGGCTCGCTGACCGAGGAGTTCCTGATCGACGGCCGGTACGTGGACGACATCTGGATGGCCCGCCGACTGGTCGACTGAGGCGCACGAGCTGACGCATCGTCAGTGGAGCGGGCGCTGCAGAGTCGTGACGTACCCGCCCTGTCTGGAGCCGCGCCCCGCCGGGTACCGTACGCCCGTGAGCAACTCGACGCCTCCCGGGTGGTACCCGGTCCCCGGTGCGGACGGCACCCCCGGTCACGAGCGCTGGTGGGACGGCAATGCCTGGACCAGCGAGGTCCGGCCGCTCCAGGGCGGAGCCGGACAGCTCGCCGACGCCCCGACCCAGGCCTGGCAGCCGCCGGCCCCGCAGCCCCCGCAGCCTGGCTACGGCTACCCGGCGCAGGGCGGCTCGCCCGCCCCCGGCTACGGCTACCCCGGCCAGGACGGCCGGGCCCCCGGCTACGGCTACCCGGGTCAGGACGCCGGCCAGGCCCCCGGGTACGGCTACCCCGGCCAGGAGGCCTACCAGGGCGGCGGCTACTACCCGGGCCAGGGCTACCCGCCGCCCGCCCCCGCGAGGACCAGGCCCGGTGTGATCATCGGGATCACGGTCGGCGTGCTGGCCGTGGGCGGGATCATCACCGGGCTCGTGCTCAGCCAGGGCGGCGACCCGAAGGCGGGCCCGACCCCGAGCCCCACCGTGTCGGTCAGCCAGAGCGACAGCCCCGGGCCGACCCCCTCCCCGACCGAGAGCACGACCACCGCCGCGCCGCCCAAGCCCGTCCCGGTCGTGAAGAGCACCGTCCCGGACGCCCAGCACGCGATAACCGTCCCGGTGCTGGACGGCTGGGACGTGTCGCCCAACCCGGCGCACTCCACGGTCTACCTCGGCAGCGGCCGCTACACCTGCGCGGACGGCAACGCGTGCATCCGCGGCCAGTTCTCGGTGGAGAAGGACACCATCCAGGGCGACTCGCCCAAGGCGGCCGCCGACGCCGCGATGCCGGCCTACGCCGGGGGCATCTTCACCGGGATCACCTCGCACACCGACTCCGGCTCAGGCTTCGTCAGCGTCGCCGGAGTGCTCGGCTACGCCACCCGCTGGCACGTCCGCACCTCGGACGGCACCCAGGGCTACGTCCTGCTGGCCGCCGTCCCGGCCAAGGGCGGCGGCTACGTGGTCTTCGAGGGCGGTGTGGACGACGACCCGGCCGCGCCGGACGCCTCGGTGCTGGACCAGATCCTCAAGGGCATCAAGCAGGACGGCAGCTCGGGCAGCAGCACCTGACCGATCCCGATCAGTCCCCGTAGCGCTCCCAGAGCTTGGGGAAGCGTTTCGCCATGACGTCCGGGTCGTCGAAGTCCAGCGCCGCCCCGGCCGGCCGCCCGGCCTGTCGACCGCCCACCTCGGGCAACGGCAGGCCGGTCAGCCGCTCGTACGCCTCGTCGGCCGCGTAGCCGAGGTCCTCGGCCTCGCCGTCCTCCTCCTCGTCGAACTCGGGCAGCAGGTCCGCCAGGTCGTCCGGCTCGGCCAGCCCGCCCTCGAAGACCTCCCGGCCCTGGCCGATCAGCCAGCAGCGGAAGAAGTCGAAGGTGTCCTCGGAGGCGCCGTCCAGCAGCAGGTAGGCCGCGCCCCACAGGTCGTAGCGGTAGGCGCGCTGGAACCGGGCCTCGAACAGCCGGGCGAAGTCGATCACGTCGTCCGGGGTCAGCCGGACGAGGTGATCGACCAGCCGGTCGGCCTGCTCGTCGGGATCGCCCTCGGCGGCCTCCCGGGTCTCGTCGATGATCTGCCAGAAGTCGGTCTCGTCCATCACCGCTCCAGCATCCCCGCTCGGCCGCCTCGGCGCATGCCGCGACCCGAGGAGAAGACGGCGGAATCCCGCGCCGTCCGGGAACGGCGGAACCCCGCGCCGTCCGGGGACGACGCGGGGTTCGGTACGACCGGGGTGCCTTACAGGCCGAGCTCGACCTCGAACTCGCCGGCCTCCAGGATCTCCTTGACCGCGACCAGGTAGCGGGCGGCGTCGGCGCCGTCCACCAGGCGGTGGTCGTAGGAGAGCGACAGGTAGGTCATGTCGCGGATGCCGATGGCGGTGCCGCCGTCGGCCTCGATGACGACCGGGCGCTTCACGGTGGCGCCGATGCCCAGGATGGCGGCCTGGTTCGGCGGCACGATCACGGTGTCGAACAGCGCACCGCGCGAGCCGGTGTTGCTGATGGTGAAGGTGGCGCCGGACAGCTCGTCCGGGGTGATCTTGCTGTCGCGGACCTTGGCGGCCAGCTCGGCGGTCTTCTTCGAGATGCCGGCGATGTTGAGGTCGCCCGCACCCTTGATGACCGGGGTCATCAGACCCTTCTCGGAGTCCACCGCGATACCGATGTTCTCGGTGTCGAAGTAGGTGATGGTGCCCTCGGCCTCGTTGATGCGGGCGTTGACGACCGCGTGGGTCTTCAGCGCCTGGGCGGCGGCCTTGACGAAGAACGGCATCGGGGAGAGCTTGACGCCCTCGCGGGCGAGGAAGCCGTCCTTGGCCTTGGCGCGCAGCGACATGATCTTGGTGATGTCCACCTCGACCACGCTGGTCAGCTGGGCCTGCTCGTGCAGGGCCTTCATCATGTTGTCGCCGATGACCTTGCGCATGCGGGTCATCTTGACCGTCTGGCCGCGCAGGGCGGACGGCGCGGCGGCGGCCTTCGGCGCGGCGGCCGGAGCGGCGGCGGCGACCGGGGCCGGGGCGGCCTTGGCGGCCTCCGCGGCGGCGATGACGTCCTGCTTGCGGATGCGACCGCCGACGCCGGTGCCGGCGACGGAGGACAGCTCGACACCCTGCTCGGCGGCGAGCTTGCGCACCAGCGGGGTGACGTAGGCGTCACCGGCGTCGGCGGCCGGGGCAGCCGGGGCAGCCGGGGCCGGAGCGGCGACCGGGGCCGGAGCGGCGACCGGGGCCGGAGCGGCCGGGGCAACCGGAGCGGCAACCGGAGCCGGCGCAGCGGCCGGAGCCGGAGCGGCAGCAGCGGCACCCGGGGCACCGATCAGCGCGAGCTGGGCGCCGACCTCGGCGGTCTCGTCCTCGCCGACCAGGATCTTGACGACGACGCCGGCGACCGGCGACGGGATCTCGGTGTCGACCTTGTCGGTGGAGACCTCGAGCAGCGGCTCGTCGACCTCGACCGTCTCACCCTCGGCCTTCAGCCAGCGGGTGACGGTGCCCTCGGTGACCGACTCGCCCAGCGCGGGCAGCAGCACCGGGTGGGCGTCGCCGGCCGGAGCGGCGGCAGCCGGAGCGGCAGCCGGAGCCTCGGCGACCGGAGCCGGAGCCGGAGCGGCGACCGGGGCGGCCGGGGCAGCGACCGGAGCGGCCTCGGCGGCGGGCGCCGGGGCGGCAGCGGCGGCCTCGGAGCCGTCGTGGATGATCGCCAGCTCGGCGCCGACCTCGACGGTCTCGTCCTCGCCGACCTTGATCGAGGCCAGGATGCCGGAGGCGGGAGCCGGGATCTCGGTGTCGACCTTGTCGGTCGACACCTCCAGCAGCGGCTCGTCGACCTCGACACGCTCACCCTCGGCCTTCAGCCAACGGGTGACGGTGCCCTCGGAAACGCTCTCGCCCAGCGCGGGCAGTGTTACTGAGACCGCCATGGTTTCAGCGACTCCTATCAAGTCTTGCGTACGGGAAGTACTGGAAAAGGGGGTGGTGGGCGCGATCAGTCGTGCGCGTGCAGCGGCTTGCCGGCCAGCGCCAGGTGCGCCTCGCCCAGGGCCTCGGACTGGGTCGGGTGCGCGTGGATCAGCTGCGCGACCTCGGCCGGCAGGGCCTCCCAGTTGTAGATCAGCTGGGCTTCGCCGACCTGCTCGCCCATGCGGGCGCCGACCATGTGGACGCCGACCACGGCGCCGTCCTTGACCTGGACGAGCTTGATCTCGCCGGCGGTCTTCAGGATCTTGCTCTTGCCGTTGCCGGCCAGGTTGTACTTGAGGGTGACGACCTTCTCCTTGCCGTACAGCTCGACGGCCTTGGCCTCGGAGATGCCGACGGAGGCGACCTCGGGGTTGGAGTAGGTCACCCGCGGGACGCCGTCGTAGTCGATCGGCATCGGCTTCAGGCCGGCCAGGCGCTCGGCGACCAGGATGCCCTCGGCGAAGCCGACGTGGGCGAGCTGCAGGGTCGGGGCGAGGTCGCCGACGGCCGAGATGGTGGGCACGTTGGTGCGCATGTACTCGTCGACCAGGACGTAGCCGCGGTCCATCGCGACGCCGTTCTCCTCGTAGCCGAGGCCGGCCGAGACCGGGCCGCGGCCGATGGCGACGAGCAGCAGGTCGGCGTCGATCTGCTTGCCGTTCTCGGTGGAGACGCGGACACCGGTCTCGGTGTACTCGACGCCCGAGAAGCGGGCCTTCAGCTCGAACTTGATGCCGCGCTTGCGGAACGCGCGCTCCAGCAGCTTGGAGGAGTTCTCGTCCTCGAGCGGGACGAGGTGCGGCAGCGCCTCGACGATGGTGACCTCGACGCCGAAGGACTTCCAGACCGAGGCGAACTCGACGCCGATGACGCCGCCGCCCAGGATGACGGCCGACTTCGGGATGCGGTCGAGCTTGAGGGCGTGGTCGGAGGAGATCACGCGGTTGCCGTCGATCTCCAGGCCCGGGATCGAGCGCGGCACCGAACCGGTGGCCAGGACGATGTGGCGGCCTTCGATGCGCTGGCCGTTGACGTCCACCGAGGTCTGCGAGGAGAGCTTGCCCTCGCCCTGGATGAAGGTGACCTTGCGGGACGCCACCAGGCCCTGCAGGCCCTTGTACAGGCCGGCGATGACGTCGTCCTTGTACTTGTGGACGCCGTTGATGTCGATGCCCTGGAAGGTGGCCAGCACGCCGAACTCGGCGGCCTCCTTCGTCTCGTCCGCGATCTCGGCGGCGTGCAGCAGTGCCTTGGTCGGGATGCAGCCGCGGTGCAGGCAGGTGCCGCCCAGCTCACCCTTCTCGACCAGGGCAACGCTCAGACCCAGCTGAGCGGCGCGGAGCGCCGCGGCGTAACCGCCGCTTCCGCCTCCGAGAATGACTACGTCGAAAACGGTGCTGGCGTCGTTCGCCACGTCACGTCCTCCATGCAATGGGGTGGGTCGCCGGGCCGGTCGCGGTCCGGTGGGTCGGATGCCTTTGTGAGGCGCCCAGTCGTGCCGGAAATACATCTTCGCACTTGTTCGCGGTGGCTGATGTCCGGGTCCGCCCCAGGGTCGTCCCACAGGGCGGTCACCGGGGCGGGAACACCCTAGACGGAAGGGCATCATCGCAGCTCAACGCGGTATTGACAGCCGCCGGACGGGCGCCTTCCGCCCTGTTCGCCGCTACCTCTTCCGCTCTGTGGAACAAAGTTTCGCCCGTGGCGAACAGAGGTGCGCCCGGGTGTCCCGGCCTACTCGCAGGTAACCCCCGCGGGAACGCCGACGGGGGCCCGGCGCGTGTGCGCCGGGCCCCCGTCGAGGCTCAGGTCCGGTCGGATCAGGCCTTGCCGTTGGCCGCGGTCTGCTCGGCGAAGCGGACCAGGGTGCGCACCGCGCTCGCGGTGCCGCCCTTCGGGGTGTAGCCGAACGGCGCGCTCTCGTGGAACGCCGGGCCGGCGATGTCCAGGTGCGCCCAGTCGGTGCCCTCGGCCACGAACTCCTTCAGGAACAGGCCGGCCACCAGGCCGCCGCCCATCCGCTCGCCCATGTTGGCCAGGTCGGCGATGGTCGACTCGGTGAAGCCCTTGCGCAGCTCGGCCGGCAGCGGCATCGGCCAGGACTGCTCGCCGACCTCGCCCGCGATGGCGTGCAGGTTCTCGCGCAGCTCGTCGCTGTTGGACATTACGCCGAAGGTGCGGGTGCCCAGGGCCAGCACCATGGCGCCGGTCAGGGTCGCCACGTCGACGATGACGTCCGGGTTCTCCTCGCCGGCCCGCACGATCGCGTCGGCCAGCACCAGACGGCCCTCGGCGTCGGTGTTCAGCACCTCGACGGTCTTGCCGCCGTACATGCGCAGCACGTCACCCGGGCGGGTGGCGGAGCCCGACGGCATGTTCTCGGCCAGCGCCAGCCAGCCGGTGACGTTGACGGCCAGGCCCAGGCGCTTGGCGGCCACCACGGCGGCGAACACGGCGGCGGCGCCGGCCATGTCGCACTTCATGGTCTCGTTGTGGCCGGCCGGCTTCAGCGAGATGCCGCCCGAGTCGTAGGTGATGCCCTTGCCGACGAAGGCCAGCGTGGCCCTCGCCTTCGGGTGGGTGTAGGCCACCTTCACCAGCCGCGGCGGGTTGGCCGAGCCACCGCCGACGCCCAGCAGGCCGCCGTAGCCGCCCTTGGTCAGGGCCTTCTCGTCCAGCACCTCGACCTTGAGGCCGTGCTCCTTGCCGGCCGCCTGGGCGATCGCGGCGAAGCTCTTCGGGTTCAGGTCGTTCGGCGCGGCGTTGACCAGGTCGCGGGCGCGGTTCATCTCCTCGCCGATCGCGGCGGCGCGCTCCACGGCGGCCTTGGCGTCCTTGCTGCCCTTGCGGGCGGCCAGCACGACCAGCTCGCCGACCGGCTCCTTGCCGTTGCCGTTGCCCTTGTACGTGCCGAAGGCGTACGAGCCGAGCAGACCGCCCAGCGCCAGCGCCTCCACGTCGTCCGCGGACTCGGTCGGCAGGGCCAGCGCGGCCTTCTTGGCGCCGGCCAGGGCGCGGGCGGCGACACCGGCGGCGCGGCGCAGCGCCTCCGGCTCGTAACGCTCCTCGGCGGCCTCGCCGAGGCCGACCGCGAGGACGAGCGGGGCCTTCAGGCCGGCGGGGGAGGGCACCTTGACGGTCTCGCCCTCGGCGCCGGTCGCGCCCAGGGTGCTGAGGACCTCGGCCAGCTTGCCCTCGAACGCCTCGTTCACGGCCTCGGCGCCGGGGGCCAGCACGATGCCCTTCGGGCCCTTCGCGAGACCGACCACCAGGGCGTCCGCGCGCAGCGAGGCGGCGGAGGAGGTGCTCACAGACAATGCAGTCACGTAATGCGTCCTGTTCTTTCGCGGGTCCACGGCCGGTCGCGGCGTGACTGCCGAACCGGCGCAGCCCGCCGTGGCAGGCCGTCCGCCGGCGGGTCTGCGGGGTCCGGGCCCCCTGGTGTGCGCGGCCGCCACGGCGGACGCGCACACCAGAGGCCCCGGCTCCTCGGTACCCGCCGGCGGGCAGGACCTGCCACGGTGCAGGGCTGCGGTGCTTCACGCATGGTAGTCCGCATGGTGGGATCACGCGCCGCCCGGTGTCAGCCGAGCAACGCCAAGGCGAACAGCGTGCCGGTGGCCGCCGTCTCCGCCGTCGCGCCGAGCACGTCCCCGGTGATTCCGCCGAACCGTCGGACACAGCGTCCGAGCAGCAGCCGGGCGCAGCCGACGCCGAACACAACGGCCAGCGGGAGTCGAAGAGCTGACCATCCGTCGAACAGCCCGGCCGCGGCGACGGTCAGTGCCCCGAGGGCCGTTCCGGCGGCGGCCCCGGCGGGCGTCACGGTGCTCGCCACCATCGCCCCGAGCCCACCCGGACGGGCGGCCGGTACCGACCGCAGACAGCCCCAACCGAGCGCGCACCGGGCGGCCACCGCGGAGGCGAGCACCGCGAGCGCGCCGCGCGGCACCGAGTGCCCGAACTGCCCGGCCAGTGCGGCGACCTGGGCCAGCAGTACGAGAAGGAGGGTCAGTACGCCGAACGGGCCGATGTCGGACTGCTTCATGATCCGCAGCGCGTCCTCGGCCGGCTTGCCGCTGCCCAGCCCGTCGGCGACGTCCGCCAGACCGTCCAGGTGCAGCCCCCGGGTCAGCGCGGCGAGCGCCCCCACCGCCGTCACCGCCCCGAGCAGCCCGCCCGCCCGCCAGGCCACCAGCGCCCCCGCCCCGGCCGCGACGGCGCCCAGCACCAACCCCACCGCCGGGGCCACCGTCATCGCCCGCGCCCCCGCCGCGCGGTCCCACCGCTCCACCCGCACCCGCAGCACCGACAGCGTCCCGAACGCGAACCGCAGCCCCTCGCCCCACGTCGCCCGCTCGCCGTCGCCGGTCATCGCTCCCACTCCCTCACCGCACCGCACCGCACGAACCAAACCCCCGGGCCCCGCACCGACCGAAGCCCCGCGCCCCGGACAAACAGAATCCCCGCGCCCCGAAAGGGACGCGGGGAACTGCGCGAAGCGGAAGAGCCGGGCCTGCCGCCTGAGCACCAACGCTCAGTCGCAGGCACCCCGCCCCTGCTACAGCCTCCTGAGCAGATCCGCCGCCGAGGGCAGCTTCGGCTGCTCCTTGGGAGCCGCCGGGACGAACGGCCTCGGCGCCTCGTCCGCGAGCGCGTCGCCCGCCGCCTGGAGCAGCGGCAGCGCCAGCAGCGCGCCGACACCCTCGCCCATGGTGATCCCCTGGTCCTGCAGCGGCGTCAGGGTCAGTCGGTCGTACGCCTTCGCCTGGGCCGGCTCGCCGCTGGACTGCCCGGCCCGCCACCACTCCGGGGCCCGGAAGGCGATCCGCTGCGCGACCAGCGCGCAGGCGGCCGAGACCACACCGTCCAGCACCACCGGCAGTCGGCGGACGGCGGCCTGCAGCAGGAAGCCGGTGATCGCCGCGAAGTCGGCCCCGCCGGTCGCGCCGAGCAGGGCGATCTGGTCGCCGAGCACCGGCCGGGCCCGCCGCAGCGAGTCCCTGATGGTGGCGCACTTGACCATCCACACCCGGTCGTCGATGCCCGAGCCGCGTCCGCAGACCGCGGCGGCGTCCGTCCCGCACAGCGCGCCGACCAGGACGGCGGCCACCGTGGTGGCGCCGACCCCGAGGTCGCCGAGCAGCACCAGGTCGGTGCCGGAGTCGGCCTCCTCGTCGGCCACGGCCATGCCGGCCCGGAACGCCCGTACGGTCTCCTCCGGGGTGAGCGCGTCCTCGACGTCGATCCGGCCGGAGCCGCGCCGGATCCGGTGGGTGACCACCTCGTCCGGGAAGTTCGCGGCGTCGGTGTCCACGCCGACGTCGACCACCCGCACCTCGGCGCCGTAGCGCGCGGCCAGCCGGGCCACCGGCGCGGTGCCGTCGAGCACCGCCCGCACCCGGGCCGCGGTGCCGCCCTGGGCGGGCAGCCGGGAGACCCCGAGCGCGGCCACACCGTGGTCCGCGGCGAACAGCAGCACCTTGGGCGCCGACACCGGCCGTACCGGGGAGCGCCCCTGTACGGACGACAGCCAGCTGCCCAGCTCCTCCAGCTTGCCGAGCCCGCCGCGCGGCCGGCCGGCCTCCTGCCAGCGCTCCTCGGCGGCCCGCCGGGCGCTGTCGTCGGGGCGCTCGACGAGCGAGGAGAACGTATCGAGATCCACGGTCGTGTCCATCGTCCGGAAGGCTACACGCCACAGGTGTTCAGGCTGCGGTTGGCTTGATTGTTACAACCTGCCCGGCCACCACCAGCAGCACACGCTCCGAGGCGTCCGCCACGGCCATGTTGAGCCGGCCCAGCGTGTCGCGGAAGCGCCGGCCGGCGGCGGTCGCCGGGACGACACCCATGCCGACCTCGTTGCTCACCGCGACGACCGTCCGCGAGGTGGCCGTCCAGGCCGCGGCCAGCGCCTGGCAGCGGCGCTGCACCGCGGCCTCGCCGCCGTCCGCCCAGGCCCGGTCGTCCCAGGCGTCGCACTCGTCCATCACCGAGGTCAGCCACAGCGCCAGGCAGTCGATCAGCACCGGCGCCGGGTCGGCGGCGTCGGTGAGCACGGCCTCCAGGTCGCAGGTCTCGGCGGTGCGCCAGCTCGCCGGCCGCCGCTCCCGGTGCAGCTCGATCCGCTGGGCCCACTCGGCGTCGCCGTCCCGGGTACCGCCGGTGGCCACGTACAGGACGTCCGGCCGGTCGGCGAGCAACTGCTCGGCGCGGGTGGACTTGCCGGAGCGCGCGCCGCCGAGCAGCAGCGTGCGGGGGAGCGGGGAGTGGGGCGACATGGCGCCCATCCTGCCCGACCAGGCATACGGAAGATCGAGCCGGGCAGGCTATGGTGCGCACCACATAGGCAGCGGGAAGCGCGGGAGGAGCCGGGCATGGTCTGGACGTGGCGGTACGAGAAGGCGGACGGCAGTGCGGTGACGCCCACCGGCGGCCAGGAGGAGTTCGCCGGCCAGGGGGACGCCGAGACCTGGATCGGGGAGAGCTGGAAGCAGCTCGTCGAGGACGGCGTGGACACCGCGGTCCTGCTGGACGACGGTCAGCAGATCTACGCGATGAGCCTGCACGAGGCCTGAGCCCCCGCCCCCCGAGCCGAAGGGCGCGCCGCTGCCGAAAGCGAGGAGCGACAAGCGAGGCACGAGCGCCGGAGCGACGAACGTCGACAGCGGATCAGAGCGCCCGGAGGCGAGCGGGGGAGAAGAAGCGGGCGGGCGATCAGCCGCTACTTCGCCCCGATCACGTGCAGCAGCGCAGCGACCCGCCGGTACGGGTCGGTGCGGGCGGCCCGGTCCTCGGCTTCCAGCAGCTGGGCCAGCTGGCGCCCGTCCACCGGCGGGGTCGCGTCGTCGGGCGCGTTGTCGGTGAAGACCCGCACGCCGTACCAGTGCTTGAGCGGCACCGACACCTCGGAGAGGGTGACGGTCAGGTCGGCGAGCCGGTCGGCCCGGGCGGCCAGCCCGAGCCGGTTGTAGTACCGGTCGCTCTCGAAGGCGTGCAGGGCGGCCCGCCAGTCCCCGGCGGCGGCGGGCCGCAGCGCCAGCGCGTCGCGGTTGCGGACCAGCAGCGAGAGCAGACCGCCGGGCGCCAGCAGCCGGGCCAGCGAGGCGATCATCGGGTCCGGGTCGGGCAGGTACATCAGGACGCCGTGGCAGAGCACCACGTCGAAGCTGCGCGGGCCGAACCAGCGCCCGCACTGGTGGCCGTCACCGCTGAGCAGCTGCAGCCGGCCGCGCACCTCGGGCGGCTCCTCGGCCAGCGCCCCCTGGGCGACGCCGAGCGCGACCGGGTCGGAGTCGATCCCGGTGACGTAGTGGCCGGCCCGCGCGAGCCGCAGGGCCTGGGTGCCCTGGCCGCAGCCGATGTCGAGGACGCGCTGCGCGGTGCGGCCGGTCAGCTGCTCGGCGAGCTGGCGGGAGACGAGCTCCTGGCGGACGAAGTTGCGCAGTCCGCCGAGCCGGTCCAGCCAGGCGCCGGCGCCGCCGGCGAAGGAGCCGCTGCGCGAGGGCAGCCGACGCTCCTGGCCGAGCCGGTCGTGGCCGCCGTCCCCCTGTCCGGGAAGCGCGTACAGGCCGGGCCCCTCCCAGGAAGGCGGGGCCCAGCCGGAGTCCACCGGTTCGGCGGTCAGGGCTTCTCCCCGCGCCGCACCTGCGGCTTGGGCAGGCGCAGCCGGCGCATCTGCAGGGTGCGCATGATGCCGTAGGCGACCACGCCGCGGGTGTTCTGCCCGGCGAAGCGCTCGGCCAGCTGCTTGCGCAGGCCGAAGCCGAGGCGCACGAAGTCCAGGACCACCAGGATGAAGAACAGCAGGAACAGCAGCGTCGACAGCAGCTGCAGGGCCTGCACCTTGATGATGCTGAGCACCAGGATGACGACGGCGGCGGGCAGGAAGAACTCGGCCAGCGACCAGCGCGAGTCGATGTAGTCACGGGCGAACTTGCGCACCGGGCCCTTGTCGCGGGCCGGCAGGTGGCGCTCGTCGCCGTCCATCAGGGCCTGGCGCTGCTTCTCGCGCTCGACCCGCATCCGGTCGCGCGCCTGGCGGGAGGCCTCCTTGCGGTCCTTGGGCACCGTCACCCGGGTACGCCGGTTGGCCTCGGCCTCACTGCGCTTGGGGGTGGGGCGGCCCTTCTTGGCCTGCGGGTGGCGGGCCTGGGTCGTCTCGTCCTGCTTCTCCAGCACGGTGGCGGAGGCGGCGGCATCATCTGAACGGCGTCGGAACACACCACCAGCCTACGGGGTGCGTCGCCGCGACCACGGGTCCCCTCGGACCCAAACGCATATCGATCCTCCGGGTCCGGCCCCGAACCGGGTTTCCCGAGCCCTTCCCGTAGGGGATCAGTCGGATGGACTATGGGGAGGATGAGAGTCGGATCCACCCGGGGGATGAGGAACTGCCACCGGTCGCTGTAGCAGTCTTGTTGCAGGCAGGTGCACTGCGGCGACGGGCTCGCTGCACATACACTCGTCGTGTCTGGTAACGAGATATACACCGCAGGCCGGAGAAGGGGGCACCCGAGGCCCATGAGCGACGGAATCATGAAGCGTATGGGGCTGATCTTCCGCTCCAAGGCGAACAAGGCCTTGGACCGGGCGGAGGATCCGCGTGAGACGCTTGACTACTCCTACCAGAAGCAGCTCGAACTACTGCAGAAGGTACGGCGTGGTGTCGCGGACGTCGCGACCTCGCGCAAGCGCCTGGAACTCCAGCTGACCCAGCTCCAGCAGCAGTCCGCGAAGTACGAGGACCAGGGCCGCAAGGCGCTGTCGCTCGGCCGCGAGGACCTTGCGCGCGAGGCGCTGACCCGCAAGGCCAACATGCAGTCCCAGATCAACGACCTGGAGACGCAGTACCAGGCCCTGCAGGCCGAGGAGGAGAAGCTCACGCTCGCCTCCCAGCGGCTGCAGGCCAAGGTGGACGCCTTCCGTACCAAGAAGGAGACCATCAAGGCCACCTACACCGCGGCCCAGGCGCAGACCCGCATCGCCGAGTCCTTCTCCGGCATCTCGGAGGAGATGGGCGACGTCGGCCTGGCCATCCAGCGTGCCGAGGACAAGACCGCGCAGATGCAGGCCCGGGCCGGTGCGATCGACGAGCTGCTGGCCTCCGGCGCGCTCGATGACGCGAGCGGTCTCGGCCGCAAGGACGACATCGAGGCCGAGCTGGAGCGGGTGGCCGGCGGCTCCGACGTCGAGCTGGAGCTCGCCCGGATGAAGGCCGAGCTGTCCGGCGGTTCCTCCTCCGGTCCGGCGGCGATCGAGCAGGGGCAGCCGCAGCAGCAGCCGCAGCCCCAGCAGCAGCCGCAGGACACCCCGCGCATCAACTACAACAAGTGATCTGAGCTCGACCCCACGAACCAGGGAGACGCACGGCATGATCATGAGGGTCATGGGTGAGGGGCAGTTCGAGGTGGGCGAGGACCACCTGAACCTGCTCAACCAGCTCGACGACGAGTTGCTCACCGCAGTGGAGTCGGGCGACGAGGAGAACTTCCGCCAGGCCTACGGCAAGCTGCTGGACGCGGTGATGCGGTACGGCAGCCGGCTGCCCGACGACGCTCTGGAGCCGTCCGACCTGATCCTGCCGAACTCCGAGGCGACGATCAGCGAGGTCCGCGCGCTGCTGCTGTCCGAGGGCGAGGGCGTGATCCCGGGGTTCCCCGAGTACGAGTAGCTCCTCCGGCTGTTGCCAGACGAAAGGGCGGGCCCCCTCCGATGGGAGGGGGCCCGCCCTTCGGTGCTAGTCGCCCGCTCGCCTCCGGGGCGCTTGGACCCGGTGCCGACGGTCGGCGCTCCGGCGCTCGTACCTCGCTTGTCGCTTCTCCCTTTCGGCACCGGCGCGCCCCTTCGGCTCGGGGCGGTGCTATTCGCCCGCTCGCCTGTGACTCGCCGGCCCGGGGCGGTGACCCGCCCGCTCGCCTCCGGGCGGGCAGGCGGGTGGCGGGGCCGGACTACGGCAGGGCCAGCATCCGGTCCAGCGCCTCCTTGGCGTACTTCTCGGTCTCCGGGTCGACGGTGATCACGTTCGGAACCCGGCCCTCGACCAGCGACTCCAGCGCCCAGACCAGGTGCGGCAGGTCGATCCGGTTCATGGTCGAGCAGAAGCAGACCGCGCGGTCCAGGAAGACGATCTCCTTGTCCGGGTGCGCCTTGGCCAGGCGGCGGACCAGGTTCAGCTCGGTGCCGATGGCCCACTTGGTGCCGGGCTCGGCCGCGTCCAGGGCCTTGATGATGTACTCCGTCGAGCCCACCATGTCGGCGGCCGCGACGACCTCGTGCTTGCACTCGGGGTGCACCAGGACGGTCACGCCGGGGATCCGCTCGCGGACGTCGTTCACCGAGTCCAGGCTGAACCGGCCGTGCACCGAGCAGTGGCCGCGCCAGAGGATCATCTTCGCGTTCCGCAGCTGCTCGGCGGTCAGGCCGCCGTTCGGCTTGTGCGGGTTGTAGACGACGCAGTCGTCCAGCGAGAAGCCCATGTCGCGCACGGCGGTGTTGCGGCCGAGGTGCTGGTCGGGCAGGAAGAGCACCTTCTCGCCCTGCTCGAACGCCCACTCCAGGGCGCGCTTGGCGTTGGAGGAGGTGCAGATGAGGCCGCCGTGCCTGCCGGTGAAGGCCTTGATGTCGGCGGAGGAGTTCATGTACGAGACCGGGACGGTGACGTCGGCTATGCCGGCGTCGGCCAGCACGTCCCAGCACTCGGCGACCTGTTCGGCGGTGGCCATGTCGGCCATCGAACAGCCGGCCGCGAGGTCCGGCAGGACGACCTGCTGCCGGTCGCTGGTGAGGATGTCCGCGGACTCGGCCATGAAGTGCACGCCGCAGAAGACGATGTACTCGGCCTCGGGGCGGGCCGCCGCGTCTCGGGCGAGCTTGAAGGAGTCGCCGGTGACGTCGGCGAACTCGATCACCTCGTCGCGCTGGTAGTGGTGTCCGAGGATGAAGACGCGGTCGCCGAGCGCGGACTTGGCCGCGCGGGCGCGCTCGACGAGGTCCGGGTCGGACGCCGGGGGGAGGTCGCCGGGGCACTCGACGCCGCGCTCGCTGTTCGGATCGGCCTCCCGGCCGAGCAGCAGCAGAGCGAGCGGCGTCGGAGTGGGGTCGACGCCGTAGGTCTCGGTGATGGTGGTGGTCACGGGCGGGTGCCCTTCTGTGCGGCCGATCAAGCGGTTGAGCCTTTTCGTCTATCTGACGCTATCTATTCTAACCGGTTAGCGTCAGAGTGACGATGGCCATCCTGTCGATGTGACGAGAACCGCTCGCCAAAACGAATGCTTCCGGGCGTGGCCGAATCGATATTTCGAAGCCGCCGGGTATGGCTGAGCCCATGAAGGCAATCGCGATCAACCGCTACGGCGGCCCCGAGGTGGTCGAGTACACCGACCTGCCCGACCCCAAGGTCGGGCCCGACTCGGTCCTGGTGCAGGTACGGGCGGCCGGGGTGAACCCGGTGGACTGGAAGATCCGGGACGGCGCCCTGGACGGCATGCTGGACGTCCACTTCCCGCTGGTCATGGGCTGGGACGTGGCCGGCGTGGTCCGCGCCGTCGGCGGCGGGGTGACCGAGTTCACCCCCGGCGACGAGGTGTACGGCTACGTCCGCAAGGACGCCGTCGAGCACGGGACCTACGCCGAGCTGGTCTCCGCCCCCGTCCGCACCCTCGCCCGCCGGCCCGCCGCGCTGGACTGGGCGCAGTGCGGCGGCCTGCCGCTGGCCGGGCTCACCGCGCTGCAGAGCCTGCGGGCGCTGCGGCTCGCCGAGGGGGAGACCTTGCTGGTGCACGCCGCGGCCGGCGGGGTCGGCCACCTGGCCGTCCAGATCGCCCGCGCCCGCGGCGCCCGGGTGATCGGCACGGCGGGCGAGCGCAACCACGACTACCTGCGCGGCCTGGGCGCCGAGCCGGTCGCCTACGGCGAGGGCCTGGCCGAACGGGTCCGCGCGCTCGCCCCGGACGGCGTGGACGCGGCCCTCGATCTGATCGGCCGCGGCGCCGTCCAGGTCTCGGCCGGGCTGGTGGCCGACCCGGGCCGGATCGCCTCGATCACCGACTTCGGCGTGAAGGCCCTCGGTGGCCACTACGTCTGGGTCCGCCCGGACGCGGCGGACCTGGCCGAACTGGCCGCGCTCGCCGACGACGGCCGGCTGACCGTCACCGTCGCCTCCACCTTCCCGCTCGCCCAGGCGGCCTCCGCCCAGGCGCTCAGCGCCGAGGGCCGTACCCGGGGGAAGATCGTCCTGCTGATGGACTAGAGGCCTGTCCGGCGGATCCCCGTCGGACAGGCCCGGGCCTTCTCCCCGTCATCCGCCAGCGATGAACTCGTTCAGGTCATCCGCCAGAATGGGTGGCGAACCGTTTCGGCAGCGGCCGTGGCCGAGCACCAGCCGCCGCCGGGACGTCCCCTCGACCCCCCGCACGATCCGTGGAGCCCCGCACCGATGACCAGCAGCCGAGCGCACGAGGTGATCGGGGCCGACCTGGACGAGACCGATCGCCAGCTCCTCGCCCGCCTCGGCAGCGACGGCCGCGCCTCCTACGCCGAGATCGGCCTGCAGGTGAACCTCTCCGCCACCGCCGTGCGCCGTCGGATCGACCGGCTCCGGGCGCGCGGTGTGGTGCGGGGCTTCACCGTGGTGCTGGACCCGGCCGTGCTCGGCTGGCAGACCGAGGCCTTCGTCGAGGTCTACTGCCGCGAGCGCACCGCCCCCGAGGAGATCCTCGCCAGCCTGCGCCAGTTCCCCGAGGTGGTCGCCGCCTGGACGGTCACCGGCGACCCGGACGCCCTGGTCCACCTGCGGGCCGCCGACATGCGCCAGCTGGAGGCCGTCATCGAGCGCATCCGGCGCGAGCCCGGCGTCCAGCGCAGCCGCTCCTCGGTGGTCCTCTCCCAGCTGATCGGCTGACCCGTCCGGCCCCACGCAGGAATCCTGCGCGGACCCGCCCGAAGACGCTCGAAACCTGCCTGACCAGCCGCGTTCCGACGCGCGTCGAAGCACCGCCGCTGCCTACGCTGATCACGTCCGGTCAGCGCGGTGAGGCGTCCCGCGGACCGGATCCCCCCGACACCCACAGCCGAGAGGGACAGCCGTGTCCGCAGCACCCGACCGCATGCACCGGCCCGACAACGAACTGGTCGACCTGGTTTTCGACTACATGCGGGAGCGACTGCAGTACGACCCCGTTCCGCTCGACCACCCCGGTGACGGCGAGCACCTGCGCGCCCAGCTGTCCGGCCTGCTGAACCAGGACGGCAACAACCCGGCCGACGTGCTCAAGCTCTACGACCACGAGCTGTCCCGCGCGGTCATCTCCGCCGACAGCCCGCGCTACCTGTCCTTCATCCCGTGCGCCCCCACCAAGGCCGCGCTGCTGTTCGACATGGTCGTCTCCTGCGCCTCGCTGCAGGGCATCTCCTGGCTGGAGGCGGCCGGCGCGATAGCCGCCGAGAACCAGGTGCTGCGCCTGATCGCCGACCGCGCCGGCCTGCCCCAGACGGCCGGCGGCTGCTTCGTCTCCGGCGGATCGGCGGGCAACCTGTCCGCGCTGGTCGTCGCCCGCGACACCGCCCGCCGCCGCCTCGGCGTCGGGCCGGAGGCGCGGCTGCGGATAGCCGTCGCCGACCAGGTGCACTCCTCGGTCAAGAACACCTTCAACATCATCGGCGTCGAGGCCTTCAAGGTCCCGACCGTCAACCGGCGCTTCACCGGCGAGGCGCTGCGCGCCGCCCTGGCCGACGACCCCAACCCCGAAACCGTGATCGCGGTCGTCGGCACCGCCGGCACCACCAACGAGGGCATCGTCGACGACCTCAAGGGCCTGGCAGAGGTCGCCCGTGAGCGCGACCTGTGGTTCCACGTGGACGGCGCCTACGGCGGCGCGGGTCTGTTCGCCCCCTCGGTGCGCGAGCGCTACGACGGCATCGAGCACGCCGACTCCTTCGTGGTCGACCCGCACAAGTGGCTGTTCGCCCCCTTCGACTGCGCCGCGCTGATCTACCGCAACCCGCAGCTCGCCCGCGCCGTGCACACCCAGGACGCCTCCTACCTGGACGTCCTGCACACCGAGGGCGACGAGTGGAACCCCACCGACTACGCCTACCACCTGACCCGGCGCGCCCGCGGCCTGCCGCTCTGGTTCTCGCTGGCCGTGCACGGCGTCCAGGCCTACACCGACGCCATCGAGACGGGCCTCCAGCTGGCCCGGGACACCGCCCAGCTGATCCGTGACACCGAGCACCTGGAGCTGCTGTTCGACCCGCAGCTCTCCGCCGTCTGCTTCAAGCGCAAGGGCTGGACCAACGAGGACTACTACCGCTGGTCGCAGCAGTTGCTCGCGGACCAGATCGGCTTCGTGACCCCGACCGGCTGGGACGGCGAGACGGTGGCCCGCTTCGCCTTCCTGCACCCGGGCACGACCATGGAGATGGTCCGGGAGATCCTGGACACCATGGCCTGATCGACGCTCCGCGCGTACGGCCCCACCGGCTCGCCCGGCGGGGCCGTACGCGTACCTACAGGAACGCTCCGCTCGGCAGGTACGGGCTCGGCGGCCGCATCCCGCGCACCCCGACGAAGCCTCTGGTCTCCGGCGTCAACCCGACCTCCAGGCCGACGTCCAGCGCCCACTCCTGCTCGGCGGTCAGGTACTCCACCCGCGCCTCGACCCCGTCCGGCACCCGGGCCAGCGCCTCGCGCAGCAGCCGGGCGGCGATCCGCTTGCTGGTGGCCGCCAGCAGCCGCACCGTGCCGCCGTCCCGGTAGCAGTAGCCGCTGCCGGCCAGCGCGTCGGCGACCAGCAGCTCCTCGAAGTGCCCGAGCATCAGCTCGTGGTCCGGGCCGTGCGCCGACCCGCGCAGCCGCCGGTCCACCGAGTCCAGCAGGTGCAGCTGGGTGGCGTTGCCGCGGTGCACCGGGATGTCCCCCGGGTCGATCAGCCCGTTCCGGTCCACCCGTCCGGTCAGCCGCATCGCCGGGTGCAGGGTGAACCCGGCCAGCCGGTAGCGGCGGGCCGCCGCCGGGGAGGAGGAGGCGCAGACCATCCCGCGCAGACAGCCCCGCGCGTGCGCCGTGGCCCGTTCCAGCAGCAGCCGGCCGACCCCCTTGCCCTGCGCGGACGGGCGGACGGCGAACAGCGAGGGCGTCCACAGGCCCTCGCGGCGCATCGACAGCACCACCCCGACCGCCTCCCCACCGCTTTCCGCCAGCCAGCAGCCCCCGGGATCGGTGCGTGCCAGGTGCCGGGTCCGGGCCAGCTGCAGCGGTGTCGGTTCGGGCGGCGCCGGAGCGGTGGTCGGCTCGGGCGGCGCCGGAGCGGTGGTCGGCTCGGTGAAGGCGGCGAAGGACAGTTCCTGGACGACCTCCGCGTCCCCTGCGGTGTCCCTGACCTGGCGAAGGATCATGCCGACCATCCTGGCGTCCGACGGACGGCTGCGGGGCCGGTTCACCCGGATCCAGGACCAGGGCGGTGACCCGCACTGCTCGGTTGTGCGAGCATGGGGAGCGTAAGGGAGACGGGTGGCACACCCGGCCCACGGAAACCAGCCGTCGAACAGGCCGCAGAAATCCATCGCCGTCCGGGAAATGAATCCGGACGGCCGTTGGTTGGCACTGGCGGCAGACCGTCGTCAAGACCGGGAGAAAGCAGATGACCGTCCAGGACGAGACCACCGTCGAGAGTGGCATCCTCCTCACCGATGCCGCCGCGGCAAAGGTCAAGGCCCTGCTGGAGCAGGAAGGCCGCGAGGACCTCGCGCTGCGCGTCGCCGTCCAGCCCGGTGGCTGCTCCGGCCTTCGTTACCAGCTGTTCTTCGACGAGCGCTCGCTCGACGGCGACGTGGTGAAGGACTTCAACGGCGTCAAGGTCGTCACCGACCGGATGAGCGCCCCGTACCTGGGCGGCGCCACCGTCGACTTCGTCGACACCATCGAGAAGCAGGGCTTCACGATCGACAACCCGAACGCCACCGGCTCCTGCGCCTGCGGCGACTCCTTCAGCTAAGCCTGAAGCGCGGGCCCAGCCCGAAACGCGGGTGGGGGGGGGCGGGGGCGGGGCCCCGGGCCGCGCACCCGCGGGCCCCGGCCGCGCGGGCCCCCCGCCCGCGGCGCCCCCGGCGCGGCCGCGGGGGCGGGGCCCGCCCACTCCTCCCACGCGGTCCCGGGCGGCCCCCGCCGCCGGGGGGGGCGGCGCCGCGGGCTGGGGCCCGGGGCCCCCCCACACGCGTTTCCACGGCTAGCGGGCCGCGCCGTCCGGGGTCACCGGGTCCGGGCCGGCGTGCGGGTCGCCCTCCAGCGGCACCTCCTGGCCGCTCGTCCGGTCGACCACCGTCCGCCCGGCCAGCGGCGAGCGCAGATCGGCGGCGACCGCCTGCCGCTTGGCCAGCGCGGTGCAGACCTGCCCCGGCTGGACGGCCGGCGGGCCCGGCACGACCTCGACGGCCACCTTGCCCGCCTGCGACTCGTCCGCCTTCAGCGCGTACTTGGTGCAGACCCCGCCGAAGAAGTAGACGGTCAGCTTGTTGCCGCCGTCCGCCCGGTAGGCGATCGGCGGACGCACCGCAGGACCGGCCCCGGTGCCGACCGGGTTGGGCTCGCCCGGGGCGATCGCGTTGCCCGGGGGAGTGGCCGCCCCCGACGGCTGCCCCGGGGCGGGCTGGGCCGGAGTGGGGGCCCCGCCGGTCGGCGGCGTCCGGGCCGGCTCGCCGGTCGCGCCGGACGCCGTCGCGGGCGGGGTGCCGGGGGGCGTCGGGGCCTGCGGGGCGCCACTCACCGAGGCCGAGGAACTCGCGGAGGCGGAGGCGCCCGCCGAGTCCGCCGAGCTCTTGCCGTCCCCGTTGCACCCGGCCACCGTCACCACCGCCGCCAGCGCCACAGCCGCCAGGGCCACCGCTCGCCGACCGCGCCGGGGCATCGTCTCCAGGTCCATCTGCACATCCTCCCGAGGGCTCAGCGGCGCCGCCCCTCGGCCGCTCCGCGCGGATGTGACGTGCCCCGGTCGGATCCGGTTCCGCTCTCAGACGGAACGGATCATGCCGTACTCGGCCATCCCGGCGACCAGCCGCTGCGCCCCGGACGGGACCCGGACGCCGACGGACGCGGGGGCGGTCGGCTCCGGGTCCGCCGCCAGCAGCGGCCAGAACCGGCGCAGCTGCCGCGAGGAGCTCACCAGCGCGTCGAGGGTCTCGCCGTCGGCTTCACCCCGGAGGGCGGACGGCGGAGAGTGTTTGGGCATCATCGGGCATCGCTCCGATCCAGAGCCGTGGCGGCACTGCCACGGTCGAAGTCGGGACCCGCCCGGTCCGGCCGGACCCCTCTAAGGCCGACCCTAGGCCCGGTTTCCGTACACCCACCAGTGCTACCCGGAGGTAGTACACGTTCGAGGGCAAGGGGTGCCACCATGGCCGGAGGGGGACAGCTTGAGCGGCACTCTTGCTGGCGCACGGTGCGGGCCCGGTACCGTGAGTGGGTTCATCCGACCCCGCCCGCTGGCCCTGCTGCCATCTTGAGGAGACCTTCCGTGCGTATCGCCGTCGCCGGCTCGATCGCCACCGACCACCTGATGACGTTCCCCGGTCGGTTCGCCGACCAGCTCGTCGCCGAGCAGCTGCACACCGTGTCGCTGTCGTTCCTGGTCGACGCCCTGGACATCCGCCGCGGCGGCGTCGCGCCGAACATCGCGTTCGGCATGGGCGTGCTCGGGCTCCGGCCGGTCCTGGTCGGCGCCGCCGGTGCGGACTTCGCCGAGTACCGCAGCTGGCTGGAGCGCAACAACGTGGACTGCGACTCCGTCCACATCTCCGAGACCCGGCACACCGCCCGCTTCATGTGCACCACGGACGAGGACCACAACCAGATCGCCTCGTTCTACACCGGTGCCATGGCCGAGGCCCGCAACATCGAGCTCAAGCCGATCGCCGACCGCGTCGGCGGTCTCGACCTCGTCCTGGTCGGCGCCGACGACCCGCAGGGCATGGTCCGCCACACCCAGGAGTGCCGCACCCGCGGCTACTCCTTCGCCGCCGACCCCTCCCAGCAGCTGGCCCGCCTGGAGGGCGACGACATCCGCGAGCTGGTGGACGGCGCCGCGTACCTGTTCACCAACGAGTACGAGGCCGCGCTGATCGAGAACAAGACCGGCTGGGGCGCCGAGGAGCTGCTCACCCGCGTCGGCACCCGGGTCACCACCCTGGGCAGCAAGGGCGTCCGGATCGACCGCAAGGGCGAGGCCCCGATCCTGGTCGGCTGCGCGAAGGAGGAGGCCAAGGTCGACCCGACCGGCGTCGGCGACGCCTTCCGGGCCGGCTTCCTGACCGGCCTGTCCTGGCAGCTCGACCTGGAGCGCGCCGCCCAGCTCGGCTGCATGCTCGCCACCCTGGTGATCGAGACCGTCGGCACCCAGGAGTACGAGCTGCGCCCGAGCGCCTTCCTGAAGCGCTTCGAGGAGAACTACGGCGCCGAGGCCGCCGCGGAGATCCGCGCCCACCTCGTCAAGTAGGCCCGCTCCCTCAGGAGCGGCGCAGCACCAGGTAGGCCGAGCCCCGGTCGCCGCCGTACTCGGCGGCCGGGGCCTCGCCCGCGTACTCCTGCCCGCGCATCTCGCACCAGGCCGGGATGTCCAGCCGGGCCGCCTCGTCGTCCGAGAGCACGGCGACCGTGCCGCCCACCGGCACCTCGCCGATCCGCTTCGCCAGCTCGATCACCGGCAGCGGGCAGCGCTGGCCCAAGGCGTCGATGACTGTCACTCGCCCGCTCGCTGTGACTCGCCCGCTCGCCTCCGGGCGCTCGGACCCGGTGCCGACGCTCTTCGCTCCGGCACTCCCTCCTTCGTCGGTCGCTTGTCGCTCCTCGCTTTCGGCACCGGCGCGCCCTTCGGCTCGGGGCGGGACTCGCCCGCTCGCGGTCTGTGCAACCGGCCCCGGCGCCACCGCCACCGGCGCCGGTAGGTCCAGCCCGAGCGGGGCCCGGACGCCCGCCACCAGGTCCGGCAGCACGGTGAGGAAGCGCTCCACGTCCGCCTCGGCCGTCCCGTACGGCAGCGAGACCCGGACGTTGCCCTCGGTGAGCACCCCCATCGCGGCCAGCACATGGCTCGGTGTCAGCGTCGAGGAGGTGCAGGAGGAGCCGGAGGAGACCGCGAAGCCCGCCCGGTCCAGCTCGGTGAGCAGCACCTCGCCGTCCACGTACAGACAGGAGAAGGTGACGATGTGCGGCAGCCGCCGCACCGGGTCGCCGACCACCTCGACCTCGGGCACCAGCTGCGGCACCCGGGTGCGGATCCGCTCCACCAGCGCGTGCAGCCGGGCGTTCTCCCGCTCGGCCTCGGCCCGTACGGCGCGCAGCGAGGCGGCCGCGGCCACGATCGCCGGGACGTTGACGTAGCCGGGCACCCGGCCGCCCTCGCGCTCGTCGGCCGGCAGTGGCGAGGAGTACCGGACCCCCTTGCGCACGGCGAGGACCCCGACCCCGGGTGGCCCGCCCCACTTGTGCGCGCTCGCGGTCAGCAGCGACCAGCCCGCCGGGACGTCCGTCCGCCCGACGCTCTGCGCCGCGTCCACCAGCAGCGGCACCCCGGCCTCGGCGCACAGTGCGGCGACCTCGCCGACCGGCTGGACGGTGCCCACCTCGTGGTTGGCGCTCTGCAGCGCGGCCAGCGCGGTGTCCGGGCGCAGCAGGGCGCCGAAGACCTCCGGGTCCACGCGCCCGGTGCGGTCCACCGGGGCGACCGAGACCGAGCCCCCGCCCGCCTCTCCTCCGGCCTCCGGCCGGGGGTACTCCCATCGCTCGGCGACGTGCAGCACGCTGGAGTGCTCCACCGCGGAGTACACCAGGTGCGCGCCGCGCCGCCGGTTCCCGGTCAGGGCGCCCAGCAGGCCGAGTTGGACGGCCTGGGTCCCGCTCGCGGTGAAGGCGATCTCGTCCGCCCGCGCGCCCAGGACGGCGGCCACCGTCTCGCGGGCGGCGTCCAACAGCATCCGGGCCTGTCGGCCGGAGCGGTACAGCCGGGCCGGATCGGCCCAGCCCTCGTCCAGGGCGGCGGTCAGGGCCTGCCGCGCGACGGGGTGCAGAGGGGCCGTCGAAGCCACGTCGAAGTACACGGTGCCATTTAACGACACACCCGGGAGCGCCTCCGCTCCGGTCGCGTGGCTCACCGGCCGTCAGTCGATCATCCTTAATGTCCGCTTCGTCCGCGACCGACGGGCCGTCACTCACGTTGTTCGAGGCCATCCCCCGATCGGGCGTAAGGACCTCGAATGCCTACGATGACCTGCGGCGTAGCCCTTGCCGGGCCTGATCGGGCGACCGGGCGGCGCGTTACCGGGGGCTGCCCGTCAGGAGCGCATAAGGCTGGAGTAGGGTTTGGCCCGCATAAGCATTCAAACCGTGCCCGTGGACGGGTCGCCAGGGAGGCTCACAATCCTCCTTCGGTGCGACGCGAAGGCGGGCGAGACTTCGGGAAGGCGCTACGTGAGTCCCAACGGCTCCGACCGCTCGCCGCGGCGCACGATGCGGCGGAAGCTGCCTCAGGCGCTGGCACTGGGCCTCGTCATCGCGACCGCCACCGGCTGCTCGGCCAACGACCTCCCCAGGCTTGGCCTCCCGAGCCCCGTCACGTCGGAAGGGCCCTTGGTCCTCCGGATGTGGCAGGGCTCCTGGATCGCGGCGCTGGTGGTCGGCGTACTGATGTGGGGTCTGATCATCTGGAGCGTGATCTTCCACCGGCGCAAGCGCACCGGTGTGGAGATCCCCCCGCAGACCCGGTACAACGTGCCCATCGAGGCGCTCTACACCGCGGTCCCCATCATCATCGTCTCGGTCCTCTTCTACTTCGTCGCCCGCGACGAGGCGAAGCTGACGTCGGTCTCCGCGAAGCCGCAGCACTACGTCAACGTGGTGGGCTTCCAGTGGAGCTGGGCGTTCAACTACGAGAACACCGAGACCCCCGACCCGGCCAACAAGGACGCCGCGTACGAGGTCGGTACGCCCAAGGACGCTCCGACGCTCTGGCTGCCGGTCAACGAGACGGTGCAGTTCCGGCTCACCTCTCGTGACGTCATCCACGACTTCTGGCCCGTCAACTTCATGATGAAGATGGACGTCGTGCCGGGCGTGGTGAACAAGTTCGAGGTCACCCCGACCGTCAAGGGCGACTACGTGGGCAAGTGTGCCGAGCTCTGCGGCGTGGACCACTCGCGCATGCTGTTCAACGTCAAGGTCGTCGACCGCGCCGACTACGACAAGCACCTGGCCGACCTTCGTGCCAAGGGCCAGGAAGGTGCGGTGCCTTCCGGCGTCATCACCATGGGAAGTGAAGCGAAGTGACCATCCTCAACGAGCCCGCCGCGGCCGGCGGGGGCGCCGAGGCCGTCACGGTCGGGGCGCAGCGGACCCGGAAGCCGGGTTCGACCATCATCAAGTGGTTGACCACCACTGACCACAAGACGATCGGCACCCTGTACCTGGGCACGTCGTTCGCCTTCTTCCTGATCGGTGGCATCCTCGCCCTGGTCATGCGTGCCGAGCTGGCTCGTCCCGGGACCCAGATCCTGTCGAACGAGCAGTTCAACCAGGCGTTCACGATGCACGGCACGATCATGCTGCTGATGTTCGCGACGCCGCTGTTCGCGGGCTTCGCGAACTGGATCATGCCGCTGCAGATCGGCTCCCCGGACGTGGCCTTCCCGCGTCTGAACATGTTCGCGTACTGGCTGTACCTCTTCGGTTCGACCATCGCGGTCTGCGGCTTCCTGACCCCGAACGGTGCCGCCGACTTCGGCTGGTTCGCCTACTCCCCGCTGTCGGACGCGGTGCACTCGCCCGGCATCGGCGGCGACATGTGGATCATGGGTCTGGCCTTCTCCGGCTTCGGCACGATCCTCGGTGCGGTCAACTTCATCACCACGATCATCTGCATGCGCGCCCCGGGCATGACGATGTTCCGGATGTCGATCTTCGTCTGGAACGTCCTGCTGACCTCGGTGCTGGTCCTGCTGGCCTTCCCGGTCCTGGCCGCCGCGCTGTTCGCCCTGGAGGCCGACCGCAAGTTCGGTGCCCACGTCTTCGACCCGGCCAACGGCGGGGCGATGCTGTGGCAACACCTGTTCTGGTTCTTCGGCCACCCCGAGGTGTACATCATCGCGCTGCCGTTCTTCGGCATCGTGTCGGAGATCATCCCGGTCTTCAGCCGCAAGCCGATGTTCGGCTACTCCGGTCTGATCGCGGCCACCATCGCGATCGCCGGTCTGTCCGTGACGGTGTGGGCGCACCACATGTACGTCACCGGACAGGTACTGCTGCCGTTCTTCTCCTTCATGACCTTCCTGATCGCGGTCCCGACCGGTGTGAAGTTCTTCAACTGGGTCGGCACCATGTGGAAGGGCTCGCTGAGCTTCGAGACGCCGATGCTGTGGACGGTCGGCTTCCTGGTCACCTTCCTCTTCGGTGGTCTGACCGGTGTCCTGCTGGCCTCGCCGCCGATCGACTTCCACGTCTCGGACTCGTACTTCGTCGTCGCCCACTTCCACTACGTGGTCTTCGGCACCGTCGTCTTCGCGATGTTCGCCGGCTTCCACTTCTGGTGGCCGAAGATGACCGGCAAGATGCTGGACGAGCGCCTCGGCAAGATCACCTTCTGGACGCTGTTCTTCGGCTTCCACACCACCTTCCTGGTGCAGCACTGGCTCGGTGCGGAGGGCATGCCCCGCCGTTACGCCGACTACCTGGCCTCGGACGGCTTCACCACCCTGAACACCGTCTCGACCATCGGCTCCTTCGTGCTCGGCCTGTCGATCCTGCCGTTCCTCTACAACGTCTGGAAGACCGCCAAGTACGGCGAGAAGGTCGCCGTGGACGACCCGTGGGGCTTCGGCCGCTCGCTGGAGTGGGCGACCTCCTGCCCGCCGCCGCGGCACAACTTCCTCACCCTGCCCCGGATCCGCTCCGAATCCCCGGCCTTCGACCTCCACCACCCGGAGATCGCCGCGCTGGACTACCTGGAGAACCACGGTGAGCCGGCCAAGCACCTCGCCGGTGTGACCCCGGCGAAGTACGACGCCCCGCAGCTGGGCAAGGGCAAGAAGGAGGGCGACGCCTGATGAAGGAACAGGGAAAGATCTTCCTCGGCCTGTCGGTCTTCGTGCTGGCCATGGCCATCACCTACGGCCTGTGGACCAACAACTCGGGCCCGGGTCTGGAGGCCGCCGGTACCACGGCGCTGTTCCTGGCCTTCGCCCTCTGCGCCTTCATCGGGTACTACCTCGCCTTCACCGCCCGCCGGGTGGACAGCGGCGCGGGTGACAACCCCGAGGCCGAGGTCGCGGACGACTCCGGCGAGCTGGGCTTCTTCGCCCCGCACAGCTGGCAGCCGCTCTCGCTGGCGCTCGGTGGCGCGCTCGCCTTCCTGGGCGTGATCTTCGGCTGGTGGCTGATGTTCTGGGCCGCCCCGATCATCGCGATCGGCATCTTCGGATGGGTCTTCGAGTTCTACCGCGGCGAGAACCAGAACCAGTAGGGTTCAGCTTCCGCCGACAGGGCCGGTTCCCCCGCACGGGGGAACCGGCCCTGTCGTTTCCCGGGGTGACCGCCTCACTCGCCCGGGTGAACGGCGGGTCGCTCGGATGTCGTTCGGATCAGGGCGTTCCTACGATCTGATTAATCGTGCGAAATCCTGGGAGGCGGCCATGGCCGACAGGCGCGGAATCGCAGGTATAGGCGGCATCTCGCTGACCCTCGCAGTGCTGGCCCCGCTGGCCGCCTGCTCATCCGGTGACGACTCCGGACCCCACCGGGTGGACGCGGCCCGGCTCGTCCACCTCTCGGCCAAGGACAAGGTCGATCCGTCCCAGCCGGTCACCGTGACGGCCGTGGAGGGCAGCCGGATCACCGACGTCACGGTGGTCGGCCCGGACGGCCGAGTGGTGGCCGGCAAGCTCGCCGACGACCAGCGCAGCTGGCAGACCACCGGCCGACTGAAGGCCGACACCGCGTACAGCGTCCGGATCTCCGCCGACGACGGCAGGAACGGCCGCGGCGACGCCACCGTCGGCTTCAGCACCCTGGCCGGCCAGCGCGTGCTCAATGCCAAGCTCGGCCCGGACTCCTCCGGCAGCGGCCTCTACGGCGTCGGCCAGCCGCTCACCGTGCAGCTCTCCCAGGCGGTGAAGGACCCGCAGGCCCGCCAGGAGGTCGAACGGGCCCTGACGGTGACCTCCCTGCCCGCCGTCACGGGCGCCTGGTACTGGGTGGACGACAAGAACCTGCACTTCCGCCCGGAGGAGTACTGGCCGGTCGGGACGACCGTCTCGCTGGCCTTCGACGGCACCGGCACCCGGATCGCGGACGGCCTCTACGGCGGCGACCGCAGCTCGCTGCGGCTGCGGATCGGGGCGCGGGTCGAGACGGTGATCGACGCGGCCGCCCACGAGCTCACCCTGAAGCGCGACGGCCAGGTGCTCCGGACCATCCCGGTGACCACCGGCAGGCCCGGCTTCGACACCCGCAACGGCATCAAGGTGGTGCTCGGCCAGGAGCGCTCGGTCCGGATGAACGGCGAGACGATCGGTATCCCGACCGGCACCTCGGATTCCTACGACCTGAACGTCGAGTGGGCCACCCGGGTGACGTGGAGCGGCGAGTACGTCCACGCGGCGCCCTGGTCGGTGAGCTCCCAGGGCATCGAGAACGTCAGCCACGGGTGCACCGGCATGAGTACCGACAACGCCAAGTGGTACTACGACAACACCCGGGTGGGGGACCTGGTCACGGTGGTGAACAGCCGCGGCGCCAAGATGGAGCCCTTCGGCAACGGCTTCGGGGACTGGAACGTCTCCTGGACGGACTGGGTCAAGCACAGCGCCCTCGGACAGCCCCTCAGCACCAACGCGCCGGACTCCCAGGCCCCCGCCGCAGGGATGATGCGACCGGAGGTCTGAGGCTGATACTCGCCCGCTCGCCTCCGGGGCGCTCTGATCCGGTGCCGACGGTCGGCGCACTGATTATCGCCCGCTCGCCTCCGGGGCGCTCTGATCCGGTGCCGACGGTCGGCGCTCCGGCGCTCGTGCCTCGCTTGTCGCTTCTCCTTTTCGGCACCGGCGCGCCCCTTCGGCTCGGGGCGGGGACTCGCCCGCTCGCCTCCGGGGCGCTCTGACCCGGTGCCGACGGTCGGCGCTCCGGCGCTCGTGCCTCGCTTGTCGCTTCTCCCTTTCGGCGCCGGCGCGCCCCTTCGGCTCGGGGCGGGGACTCGCCCGCTGGCCTCCGGGGCGACTCAGGCCTCGGGGTAGGCCAGCTGCAGCGCGGTGACCGCGGCGGCCAGGGCGTCGGCGTGGGACAAGCCCAGACGGTTCGCCCGTTCGGCGTACTCGCCGGCGGCCTCGGCGGCCAGCCGGTGGGCGGTGTCCCCGGTGGCGGCGATCAGGGTGCCGCGCCGGCCGTGGGTCTCCACCACGCCGTCCGCCTCCAGCTCCCGGTAGGCCCGCGCCACCGTCCCGGCGGCCAGGCCCAGTTCCTCGGCCAGTGCCCGGACGGTGGGCAGCCGCAGCCCGGTCGGCAGATCGCCGGAGCGGGCCCGCTCGGCGATCTGGGCGCGGATCTGCTCGTACGGGGGAGTGGCGGCGGCGGGGTCGACGGACAGCTGCACGGGGGCTCCTGGAGAGGCGGTGCGGGTACAGGAAAGCCCGAGGGCCGCCGACCAGGTGAACTCTGGTCAGCGGCCCTCGGGGTGACGCCGGGGTGCGTACGGGATCAGTGGTGGCCGTGGCCGCTGGTGATCTCGTGGTGCTCCTCGCTGGTCGGCTTGGGGATCTGGCTTCCCTCGCCGTAGAAGCCGCGGGAGAGCTTGGCCCGGGTGCGGGTGAGGACGCCGGCCTTGCGGGCCACGCCGTTCTCGTCCGTCTGGGCCGGCAGCTCGACCGGCTGGACCTGCTCGTGCGCCGTGAGCTTGAACAGGTCCTTCTGCGGCAGCTGGGCGTGGACCTCGACGAACTCACCGTGCGGCAGGCGCTTGATGACACCCGTCTCGCGGCCGTGCAGCACCTTCTCCTTGTCACGGCGCTGCAGGCCGAGGCACCAGCGCTTGGTGACGATGAAGGTGATGACCGGCACCGCGAAGAAGCCGACGCGCACGAAGTAGGTGATCGCGTTCAGCGACAGGTGCAGGTGGGTGGCGAACAGGTCGTTGCCACCACCGATCAGCAGCACCAGGTACAGGCTGATCCAGGCGGCACCCAGGGCGGTGCGGACCGGGGCGTTGCGCGGACGGTCCAGGATGTGGTGCTCGCGCTTGTCGCCGGTGATCCAGCCCTCGATGAACGGGTAGACCGCGATCGAGACCAGGACCAGCGGGAAGACCACCATCAGCGGGATGAAGACACCCAGGTTCAGGGTGTGGCCCCACAGGCTGATCTCCCAGCCCGGCATGACGCGGATCAGGCCCTCGGAGAAGCCCATGTACCAGTCCGGCTGGGCGTCGGTGGACACCTGGTCCGGGCGGTACGGGCCGTACGCCCAGATCGGGTTGATCGAGGCGATCGCCGAGATGCCGGCGATCAGACCGAACACCAGGAAGAAGAAGCCACCGGCCTTGGCCATGTAGACCGGCATCAGCGGCATGCCGACGACGTTCTTCTCGGTCTTGCCCGGGCCCGCCCACTGGGTGTGCTTGTGGTAGAAGACCAGGATCAGGTGCGCCACCAGCAGGCCGAGCATGATGCCCGGGATCAGCAGCACGTGGATCGTGAAGAACCGCGGCACGATGTCGTGGCCGGGGAACTCGCCCCCGAACAGGAACATCTGGATGTAGGTACCGATCAGCGGGGTCGCGAGGACCGCGCCCTCCATGAAGCGGATACCGGTACCCGACAGCAGGTCGTCCGGCAGCGAGTAGCCGAAGAAGCCGTCGAACATGCCCAGGACCAGCAGCAGGAAGCCGAAGACCCAGTTGATCTCACGCGGCTTGCGGAACGCGCCGGTGAAGAACACGCGCATCATGTGGACGAGCATCGAGGCCACGAAGACCAGGGCGGCCCAGTGGTGGATCTGGCGGATCAGCAGACCGCCGCGGATCTCGAAGCTGATGTCCACGGTGGAGGCGTAGGCCTCCGACATCGAGATGCCCTTGAGCGGGACGTACGAGCCGTTGTAGACGACCTCGGCCATCGACGGCTTGAAGAACAGCGTCAGGTAGACACCGGTCAGGATGATGATGATGAAGGTGTAGAGGCAGATCTCGCCCAGCATGAAGGACCAGTGGTCCGGGAAGATCTTGCGCAGGTTGGCCTTGGCGAGGGAGTAGATCCCCAGCCGGCCGTCCGTCCAGTCAGCCGCGGCTTCCCACTTGTTGGCGGGCTTGGCGCGCGTGCTGGAGGGCTTGGCGGCACCGGTCGTGGTGCTGCTCGCGCTACTCATCGAGCACGCTCCCAGAAGCTCGGGCCGACAGGCTTCTCGAAGTCGCCGGTGGCGACCAGATTGCCCTTCTCGTCAGTGGTGATCTTCAGCTGCGGCAGCGGGTGGCCGGCCGGGCCGAAGATGACGCGCGCGCCGTCCGCCAGGTCGAAGGTCGACTGGTGGCAGGGGCAGAGCGCGTGGTGGGTCTGCTGCTCGTACAGGCTGATCGGGCAGCCGACGTGGGTGCAGATCTTGGAGTAGGCGAGGATGCCCTCGAAGCCCAGGTCCTTGGACTTGTCGTCCTTGATGTCGTCCGGCGCGATGCGCACCAGCATCAGGGCGTCCTTGGCGATCCGCTGCTGGAAGTCCTCGCTGTGGGTGGTCAGACCCTCCGGCATGGCGAAGGTCAGCGAGCCGACGGCGATGTCCTCGGGCTTCATCGGCTGCATGGTGTTCATGTTGATGAGCGCCAGCGGCTGGGCCTGGGTCGCCTCCTTCCAGCCCGTCTCCTGCAGCTTCTTCTCGGGCAGCGGGCCCAGGTCGCGGAGCAGGACCACGCCGGAGAGCGGGACCAGCGCCATCGAGCCGATGAGGGTGTTGCGGATCATCTTGCGGCGACCGAAGCCGGACTCGGCGGCACCGGTCTTGAACTGCTCGATGACGTCCGCGCGAACCTCGTCGGGGGCCTCGATCGGGTGACGCTCGGCCGGCATCTCGACGTCCGACATCAGGGTGCGGGCCCAGTGGACCGCGCCCGCGCCGATCATGAACAGGGCGACGCCCAGGGTCAGACCGAGCGCGAAGTTCAGCGCGCTGACCTTCCCCAGCGGGAAGATGTAGACGATCTTGTCCGGGTCGATGGCCACGTACGAGGCGATGAAGCCGATGGTGGCGAGCATCGAGATCACGAACATCAGCGAGACCTGGCGCTCGGCGCGCTTGGCGGCTCGCTCGTCGATGTCGGTGCGACGGGGCTCGTGGGCCGGCAGGCCCGGGTCGGCGAAGGGGTTGCCGTGCTCGGCGACCTCGCCGGCGGAGCCGTGCGGCTCCGGGAGCTTCTCTTCTGACATGTCGTGGCTCATGACTTCTTGGCCTTGGTGGTGTGGGCGGCGACCCAGATCGCGACCGCGATGAGCGTGCCGAGACCGAAGATCCAGCCGAACAGACCCTCGGTCACCGGACCGAGGCTGCCCAGCGTGAGACCACCGGGGTTGGGCTCTTCGCTAGTGGTGTGGCGGACGAAGGCCACGATCTGCTTCTTCTGCTCCTCGGGCATGGTGGTGTCCGGGAACGACGGCATGTTCTGCGGGCCGGTCTGCATGGCCTCGTAGATGTGCTTGGCGTCCACGCCCTCCAGCGACGGGGCGTACTTGCCCTTGGTCAGGGCACCGCCCTGGCCGGCGAAGTTGTGGCACTGGGCGCAGTTGGTGCGGAACAGCTCGCCACCCTTGGAGATGTCCTCGGGGTCGGTCGAGGTGTACTGCTTCTCCTCCGGCGTCACCGGGCCGGGGCCGAGGGAGGCGACGAAGGCGGCGAGCTGGTCGATCTCGGCCTGCGTGTAGATGTTCTTCTTGCGCGGCACCTGGGCGCCGGGCTGCTGGGCCGGCATGCGGCCGGTGCCGACCTGGAAGTCGACAGCGGCGGAGCCCACGCCGACCAGGCTCGGACCCTCGCTGCCGCCCTGGCCGTTCAGGCCGTGGCAGGAGGAGCAGCCCACGGCGAAGAGCTTCTTGCCCTCATCGATCGCGAGCGACTGCGCGGCGACGTCGGCCTGCGCCTTGTCGGCGGGCGCGAACGCGGCGTACAGCCCCCCGGTTGCCGCCAGGGCGAGAAGTAGGACGACCAGCGCCGCCAATGGGTGGCGCCGTCGTGCGGAGAGCTTTTTCACGGAATAACCCCGGTGTCAGGATCTGGTCGACTGGTGGGTGCACCCGGCTGCCGGTCTGGCCGGCACGAGGCTGCCTGTTCCAAGGCTGCGCGCGCGGTCGGTCGGTGGGAGCGTCGGCACCGGCAGAAGCGGCCCGTCGCCGATGAGGGCGGGGGCCGCAGCCGGTGGCCAGCGACCTGATCAGCTGGTTACTTGATCAGGTAGATGGTCGCGAACAGGCCGATCCACACGACGTCGACGAAGTGCCAGTAGTACGACACGACGATCGCGGCGGTGGCCTGCTCGTGCGTGAAGCGCTTGGCTGCGTACGTCCGTCCCAGGACCAGCAGGAAGGCGATCAGACCACCCGTCACGTGCAGCCCGTGGAAGCCGGTGGTCAGGTAGAACACCGTGCCGTACGGGTCGGAGGACAGCGAGAGGCCGTCCTTCTTGACCAGCTCGGTGTACTCGAAGACCTGGCCGCCGATGAAGATCGCGCCCATCATGAACGTGATGATGAACCACATGCGGAGCTTCTTCACGTCCCCGCGCTCGGCGGCGAACACACCGAGCTGACAGGTCAGCGAGGAGAGCACCAGGATGGTCGTGTTGACCGAGGAGAACGGCACGTTGAGGGCGTGCGCCTTCTCGGTCCAGAACTCGGCTCCCTTGACGGAGCGGAGCGTGAAGTACATCGCGAAGAGGGCCGCGAAGAACATCAACTCGGAACTGAGCCAGACGATCGTTCCGACGCTGACCATGTTCGGTCGGTTGACCGATCCGTGCGCGTGCCCGGTTTCTACTGCTGTTGCTGTCGCCACGACGGACATTATGTCGGTCCCTTATTCCGTCTTCACGTCGGGGGGTGTCCCTCGGAGTGTCCGGTGCGTGCGGTATGCCCGCTTGGCCGTCGACGGGGTGTCCGGGCGGGGGCCGAGCAGCGGCGTGTCCCTTTTCTGACGGTTCCTAGGCGAGGCCCGCGACCCCCTTGCCCGGCGCGTCGTTGCACGGTCGGCGCAGCGTCGGGTTGTAGGGGACAGGGTGCCGCATCGGCCGTCCGGGTGGTCTCGGCGGGTCCGGGTGACGGGTCGTCCTCCGGGTGGGTGAGCCGTGGGCGCGGCGGCTTGAGCGGGAACGTGCGCGAGGGGGACCCGGGACGGGGGGAAACGGGAGTAGCATCCGGATCAGGTGAACGTGGTCCGGATCACACTTGAGGGAGCAGGGTCCATGGCGTACACGACCGACGAGACGCTCACCGTCCTCGTCTACAGCGACGACCGCAACACCCGCGAGCAGGTGCTGACGGCGCTCGGCCGTCGACCCGCCGAGGATCTTCCGGAGCTGTCCTACCTGGAGTGCGCGACCACCCCCGCGGTGCTCAAGGCGCTGGAGAAGGGCGGCATCGACCTCTGCATCCTGGACGGCGAGGCGGTGCCGGCCGGCGGGCTCGGCCTCGGGCGCCAGCTCAAGGACGAGATCTACGGCTGCCCGCCGGTGCTGGTGCTGATCGGCCGGCCGCAGGACTCCTGGCTGGCCGCCTGGAGCAGGGCCGATGCCGCGATCTCCCGCCCGGTGGACCCGGTCGCGCTGGCCGGGGCGGTCGCCACCCTGCTGCGGGCGCGACTGGCGAAGCGGGCCCCGGTCACGCGTTGAGCGGGGTTGTCTCAGTACTAGAGAAGACACCGCCGTAGGAACCCCACCGCTCGATAGGCTGGCTCCATCCGTACGGACCTCCCCGGTACAGGGGAACCCACGACAGCTGGAGTCAGCCATGGTGAACGTGAACCCTGCGAACGGCGGTAGCGACCCCGCGCAGGTGGTCCGCACCTGGCCGGACCTCCTGGCGGCACTGTTGAAGGGGGAGGACCTCGACCGCTCGTCCACCGCGTGGGCGATGGACCGGATCATGAGCGGCGAGGCGTCCCCCGTCCAGGTGGCCGGGTTCATGGTGGCGCTGCGGGCCAAGGGCGAGTCGGTCGACGAGATCGCCGGTCTGGTCGACGCGATGTACGAGCACGCCGAGCCGCTGAACATCCCCGGCCCGGCGGTGGACATCGTCGGCACCGGCGGGGACCGGGCGAAGACCGTCAACATCTCCACCATGTCGGCGATCGTCGCGGCGGCCGCCGGGGCCAAGGTGGTCAAGCACGGCAACCGGTCGGCCTCCTCCGCCAGCGGCTCCTCGGACGTGCTGGAGAAGCTCGGGGTGGCGCTGGACCTGTCGGCCCGCCGGGTGGCCGAGGTGGCCGAGGAGGTCGGGCTCACCTTCTGCTTCGCGGCGAAGTTCCACCCCTCGATGCGGCACGCCGCCACCGCGCGGCGCGACCTCGGGGTGCCGACCGCCTTCAACATCCTCGGCCCGCTGACCAACCCGGCCAAGGTCACCTCGCACGCGATCGGCTGCTTCGACACCCGGCTCGCCGGGCTGATCGCCGGGGTGCTCGCCGGGCGCGGGGCGACCGCGCTGGTGTTCCGCGGCGACGACGGGCTGGACGAACTGACCATCACCACCACCTCGCAGGTGTGGCTGGTGCGCGACGGGGTGGTCACCGAGACCTCCTTCGACCCGCGGGACGTCGGCATCGAGCTGGTCGGCATCGAGGCGCTGCGCGGGGCGGACGCCGCCTACAACGCCGAGGTCGCGCGCAGGCTGCTGGCCGGAGAGCACGGGCCGGTGCGGGACGCCGTGCTGCTGAACACCGCGGCGGCGCTGGTGGCGCTCGACCTGGGCGACGCGCCGCTGACGGAGCAGCTCGCCGCGGGCATGGCGCGGGCGGCGGAGGCGATCGACTCGGGCGCCGCGCGGGACCTGCTGCGGCGCTGGGCGGACGCCACCAGCCGGTAGCCGAGGCGGAAGTCGAGGGCCCGTACCGGTTCGCCGGTGCGGGCCCTTCGCACGCCCCGAGCACACGCCCCGAGCACACGCCCCGAGCCGAAGGGGCGCGCCGGTGCCGAAAGTTGAGGAGCGACAAGCGAGGTACGAGCGCCGGAGTGACGAGCGTCGGCGCCGGATTGGAGCGCCCCGGAGGCGAGCGGGCGAAGGAGGGGTACGAGCGCCGGAGTGACGAGCGTCGGCGCCGGATTGGAGTGCCCCGGAGGCGAGCGGGCGAAGGCACCGTCCGGATGGTGGATGCCTGTTTGACCACTCAGCGGGCCCAACCTAGAGTCTTGGCCAGGTCATGAGTGACAGCGTCAAGCCCCAGCTTGCTGTCCGGCAACCCTCCGTCCGTGGCGGGGTGCCCTGGGTGAGGACCGGGTCGCTCGGCAAGCCGTCCGTGCGACAAGCGCGGACGCCCGACGACTAGCACTCCCGGGGTCCCTCATCCCTGAAGGAGTGCATCCTCATGTCTCTCTCCACCGAAATCTGCGCGCCGCTCGCCGTCCTGGGCCACGACGTCCAGGTCCCGCTGGCCAGCGGCGAGAAGGTCGGCTACGCGGCGCTCGACTACGCCGCCAGCGCGCCGGCGCTCCAGCGGGTGTGGGACGACGTCGCCGCCTACGCGCCGTACTACGGCAGCGTGCACCGCGGCGCCGGGTACCTCTCCCAGCTCTCCACCGACCTGTTCGAGCAGAGCCGCCGGACCGTGGCCGAGTTCCTCGACCTGCGCGAGGGCGACCAGGTGGTCTTCACCCGCGCCACCACCGACTCGCTCAACCTGCTGGCCGCCGCCGTGCCGGCCGGCACCCGGGTGTTCGCCTTCGAGACCGAGCACCACGCCTCGCTGCTGCCCTGGGCGCACGCCGGGCTGGAGGTCAGCTACCTGCGGGCGCCGCGCTCGCGGGCCGAGGCGGTGGCCGCACTGGACGCCGCACTGGACGCGGCGCCCGAGGGCCCGAAGCTGCTGTGCGTCACCGGTGCCTCCAATGTGACCGGCGAGCTGTGGCCGGTCGCCGAGCTGACCGGGACCGCGCACCGGCGCGGCGCCCGGGTGGTGCTGGACGCCGCCCAGCTGGCCCCGCACCACCGGGTCTCGGTGCGCGAGCTGGACGTCGACTGGATCGCCTTCTCCGGCCACAAGCTGTACGCGCCGTTCGGCGCCGGGGTGCTGGCCGGGCGCTCCGACTGGCTGGACGCGGCCCGGCCGTACCTGGCCGGCGGCGGGGCGACCCGGACGGTGGCGCGGGAGGTGGACGGCTCGGTGGCCGTCCAGTGGCACACCGGCCCGGCCCGGCACGAGGCCGGTTCGCCGAACGTCATCGGCGCCTACGCGATCGCCTCGGCCTGCCGGGCGCTGACCGAGGCCGGCTTCGACGCGCTGGAGGCCCGGGAGCGGCAGCTGGTCGAGCGGCTGACGGCGGGGCTGGCGGAGATCCCGCAGGTCAAGGTGCTGAACCTGTTCGGGGCGGGCTCGGCCCGGGTGGGCGTGCTGTCCTTCGTCGTGCGGGGCTGGAACAGCTCGCACTTCTCGGCCGCGCTGTCCGCCGAGTACGGCATCGGGGTGCGCGACGGGCTGTTCTGCGCGCACCCGCTGGTGCGCACCCTGCTCGGCGACGAGGACGTCCCCCCGTCCGAGTGCGGGGCGCCCGAGCCCTCGCTGCCGGGCGAGCGAAGCCTGAACGCGATCCGGGTGAGCTTCGGCGCCGGGACCCCGGACGAGCACGTCGAGCGCTTCCTGACCGCCGTCCGCGAGCTGGTCACGGACGGCGCGGCCTGGAACTACCGCAACGAGGGCGGCCGTTGTGTGGCGACTGTGCAGATCGACAGGGGGCGTCGCGAGGGCTGAGCCCTACTCGTCCAGGCCGAGGGCGAAGGCCGCTTCCAGGTCGTGCTGGGAGTAGGTGCGGAAGGCGATCTGGGTCTCGGTGTGGGCCACACCCGGGACCTTGTTGAGCCGGCCCGGGATGACCTCGGCCAGGTCGTCGTGGCGGCGCACCCGGACCATCGCCACCAGGTCGTAGCCGCCGGTCACCGAGTACACCTCGCTGACGCCCTCGATGGCAGCGATGGCCTCGGCGATCTCCGGGATGCGGTCGACACTGGTCTTGATCAGGACGATGGCGGTGATCACTGTTCGGGCTCCTTTGTGGGGTGCCGCCAGCGTATCGGGCCTCAGCGGGGGCGTCTCGGGGGGTGGCCGACGACGGTGCAGGCGTAGAGGAAGCCGGCCGAGAAGCCGATCACGTGGACCAGGTAGGCCACCCCGGGCCCGGCCGAGTGCAGCGACCACCACTGCAGGGCGAACCAGAGGCCGAGCACCAGCCAGGCCGGGAAGCGCAGCGGAAGGAAGAGGAGCAGCGGGACCAGGGTGGTCACCCGAGCCCGCGGGTGGAAGCGCAGATAGGCGCCGAGCACTCCGGAGATCGCGCCGGAGGCGCCGATCAGGACCCGGGTGGCATCCGCCGAGTGCGCCTCGGCGAGGGCGAAGCCGTACGCGGCCAGGCTGCCGGCCGCCAGGTAGAAGAGGAGGAACCTGGGCCGGCCGAGCCGTCGTTCGACGGTGGGACCGAAGACATAGAGGAAGAGCAGGTTGCCCAGCAGGTGCAGCCAGCCGGCGTGCAGGAAGAGGCCGGTGAGGGCGGACACCGCCGGGTGCTTGCCCGGGGTGGGGGCGGCCGGGCAGCCGGGGACGGGGTCGGGCGCCTCGGCGAGCTGTTCGGCGGTCAGCGGGTGTCCGGTCAGCAGTTCGACCGGGACGGCGCCCCAGCGCTGCTCGTACCTCTGCTCGGCACAGAGCCGGGCCTGGCCCCGGCCGTACAGCGGGTTGAGCCCGGCGGCGGGGCCGAGCAGGAAGACCAGCGTGTTGACCGCGATCAGGGCGTAGGTGACCGCCCGGGCGGTCACCGCGGGGCGGCCGTCCCGCGCGTCGGTGTGGTCGGGGGCCGCGAGCGCCATGCGGCCAAGCATCCCTCCGGACGGCGCAGGTGACACGGCGGTTTACGGCAGGTGGACTAGCCCTCACTGTTCCGGCAACCGGTGGTCGTGACGGTTGCCCCAGGCAATAGGCTGGGGGCGGGCATTCCCGCCTCCCGCCGCCGACGCCGGGGCTCCGGGGGGAGCGCCTAGCCCACCCAGGGACCAGCCGAGAGGATCCCCGATGACCGTCCCCGCTCTGACCGCCGAGACGCGCTGGCGCTGCACGCTGTGCAGCAACCTCACCCGCTTCGACGTGACCCGCACCGCGCGGGTGACCGAGTTCCTGCACTTCGACCTGGCCGGCGAATCCAAGGTCGAGGAGACCGAGGTGCTCAGCGAGACGATCGAGTCGGTGCGCTGCCGCTGGTGCAACGCGGTGGACCAGGTCGAGCTGGTGGCCCGTCCGGGCGCCGAGGGCGCGGAGGCCCCCGCCGCGTAGGGCTGATCCCCGCCGCACGGGACAATACAGACAAGACGCACGGAGCGTGACGACAGGGGCGGCCGCGGCCGCACCCGCTGGACCAGGATCGGAGCCGAGGACGTGGTGGACGCAGCGAAGGAGCCCGCCGAAGCGCAGGGGCTTCAGCCCGCTGCGCCGGCACCGGAGCCGGGCGCCGAGACGGTCCCGTCGGAGACCCCGCTCACGGAGACCCCCCTCCCGGCGGCCGCTGCCCCGGAGACCGCGGAGTCCGGTGACTCAGGTGACTCCGGTGATGCCGACGCCGCTTCGGAGCTTGCGGTCGAGAAGCTCGAACGGCCGCTGCCCGAGGGGGTGCGCCGGCGGGTGGTCGGGCTGGCCTCGGACGCGCTGGGCGGGCTGCCGCCCGCGGAGCTGCCGCAGAGCCTGCGTCAGTACGTCAAGTTCACCCCCGCGCGGCGCGCCAAGTACGCGGCCACCGCGCTGGCGGCGGCGCTGGAGTCCGAGCCGGCCTTCCGGGTGCGGATAGCGGAGCGGCTGCGGCTGGGCCAGCCGGATCTGGTGAAGGCGCTGGAGTCGGGCACCGTTCCCAGCGCCGCCGATCCGATGGACGTCGCAGCCGCCGCCTACCTGGTGCGTTCGGCCGGCTGGAGCCGGCTGGTCGCCGAGGCCGGCGAGGAGGCCGAGCGGGCGGGCGCCGAGGACGCGGCCGCGGAGGCCACCCGGCTGGTGGAGAAGCTGCAGGCCGAGCTGGCCGAGGTGCGGGCGGCCGCGCGGACCGACCTGGACCGGCAGCGCGCGGAGTTCGAGGGCGTCCGGCGGGAGGCCGAGTCGCTGCGCAAGAAGGTGCGCTCGCTGGAGAGCGACACCCGCCGGGCGCAGGCCGAGACCCGGCGGGTGACCGGGGAGCTGGAGGCCGCGAAGGCGCAGGCCGTGACCGAGCGCAGCGCGGCCGAGAGCGAGGCGCGGCGGCTGCGGCACCGGGTGTCCGAGCTGGAGAACGCCGCCGAGCAGGGCCGCCGTTCGGCCCGCGAGGGGCGCGGCGTCGAGGACATGCGGCTGCGGCTGCTGCTGGACACCGTGCTGCAGTCGGCGCAGGGGCTGCAGCGGGAGTTGGCGCTGCCGGTCTCCCAGATCCGCCCGGCGGACCTGGTGGAGGCGGTGGTGCCGGGGGCGGCCTCGCCGCACGACGTGGCTCGGCGCGGCCTGGCCGAGGACGATCCGGCGCTGCTGGACCAGCTGCTGGCGATCCCGCAGGTTCACCTGGTGGTGGACGGCTACAACGTGACCAAGACCGGCTATCCGACGCTGCCGTTGGAGCAGCAGCGGATCCGGCTGCTGGGCGGGCTGGCGATGCTGGCGCAGCGCACCCAGGCGGAGGTCACCTGTGTGTTCGACGGGCAGGACCTGGACGTTCCGGTGATCATGGCGCCACCGCGCGGGGTTCGGGTACGGTTCAGTCGGACCGGGGAGACCGCGGACGAGTTGATCCGTCGTCTGGTGCGGGCCGAGCCGCAGGGCCGTCCGGTGGTGGTGGTGTCCACCGACCGGGAGGTCGCGGAGGGCGTGCGGAAGGCGGGCGCGCGCCCGGTGGCCTCGGTGCTGCTGCTGAACCGGCTGGCCCGGCCCTGACCTCGGGTCGGACGGTGTGAAGTCCGGGCAGTGTCCGTTTTGCGAGGGTGTGCGGATCCCGTGAAGTCAGCATGGGGGCCGGAGTTCACGCCTTCGGGGAGTGGCAAAACGGATAGATCTTCACTAGGGTCTGGCGTCAAACCTATTTTCCGGAATCTCATCCGATCAGGTGAGTCCGATGGAAGAAGGAGCCGGTCCCTTGGCCTCCCACCGCCGTCCCAAGCAGCCGAGCCGCGCGCGGGTCTCCGTGCTCACCGCTGCCGCTGCGACCGCGGTCGCCCTCTCCGCCCAGGTGGGCGCGCACGCGGCGCCGCAGCCGAGCAAGGACGACGTCAAGGCGCAGATCGACCAGCTCCAGCAGGAGCAGGAGCAGGCGGCGGAGAAGTACAACGGCGCCAAGGAGCGGGCCGACCAGCTCCGCAAGCAGGCCGACCAGCTGCAGGACCAGGTGGCCCGCAGCCAGGACCAGATGACCCAGCTGCAGACGGGCCTGGCCGAGGTGGCGGGCGACCAGTACCGCACCGGCGGCATCGACCCGTCCGTCCAGCTGATGCTCTCCTCCGACCCGTCCGGCTACCTGGAGAAGGCCTCCAGCGTCCAGCAGGCCAGCGCCAGCCAGACCGAGGCGCTCAAGAGCCTGCTCGACCAGCAGCGACGGCTGGACCAGGAGAAGGCCGAGGCCGCCGCCGTTCTGTCCTCGCTGGACTCCACCACCAAGGACCTGAACCAGGCGAAGTCGGACGTCAATCAGAAGCTGAAGGCCGCGCAGGACCTGCTGAACTCGCTCAGTGCCGCCGACCGCGCCGCGCTGAAGGCCCAGCAGCAGCAGGACGACCGCGCCTCGCGCGGCACGGCCCGGGTCGACCTCAGCAGCCTGCCGCCGGCCAGCGGCTACGCGGCCGTGGCCGTCGCCAAGGCGATGAGCAAGCAGGGCTCGCCGTACGTCTGGGGCGCCACCGGGTCGAGCACCTTCGACTGCTCGGGCCTGATGGTCTGGTCGTACGCCCAGGCCGGCGTCTCGCTGCCGCGCACCTCGCAGGAGCAGGGCAACGTCGGCACCCGGGTGCCCTCGCTGGACCAGGCCCAGCCGGGCGACCTGGTGATCTACGGCAGCGACCGGCACCACGTCGGGATGTACATCGGCAACGGCATGGTGGTCCACGCGCCGCACACCGGTGACGTGGTGAAGGTGATGAAGGCCGACGCGATGCCGATCAACACGATCCGCCGGGTCTGACGCCCCGACACGCCCGAAAGTCCGGGTTCCGGCCCTGTGATCCGCGCCACCCTCCTGCCGGGGGTGGCGCTTCGGGCTTGTCTGTTCCGTGGTCGGCCGGTGAGACCTGATCAGCTTTGCGTGCGGTGGCGATCACCATCGGTCATTTTCACAAAAGAACACGGGTAATCTTCCGTCTTTTTTCTGACAAGGATTTGAACGGATCACGGTTCAGTTACTAGGGTCGTGCCCCGAACCACCGCACTGTCGATCACCCAGCCTGGGTGGCGGCGGTGGTTACCGTCGAGTTCGCGAAACAGCGGGGCAGGTCGAAGCGACTGTCCGACAGGGGAGCCCAGTGGTCGGGGGCGCTGCGGAGCGGAGCCGGGGAACCACGTTCCTCCGGGGTGAATCGGCGCCAGGTCGGCCGGTGGAACGGCCGTGAGGCGTCGTAGGGCATGCTTCCGGCCCGAACCCGTCAGCTCACCCGGTAGGCGGCCGTAGGAAGAAGGAGTCCGCCTTCGTGGCGTCCCATCGTCGTCCCAAGCCCGCCAGCCGCGCCCGTGTCTCGATCCTGACCGGTGTCGCCGCGGCAGCCGTTGCCCTCTCCGCGCAGTCCGGCGCGCACGCCGACCCGCAGCCGACCAAGGACCAGGTCAAGGAGCAGGTCGACCAGCTCAACGAGCAGGCTGAGCAGGCGACCGAGAAGTACAACGCCGCCCAGGAGAAGCAGCAGGCCCTGGAGAAGCAGGTCTCCGGCCTGCAGGACCAGGTGGCCCGGCAGCAGGCCCAGGTGACCGACATGCAGGGCGGGCTCGCCGAGATCGCCGGGGAGCAGTACCGCAACGGCGGCATATCCCCGACCGTCCAGCTGATGCTCTCCACCAGCCCGGACAACTTCCTCAACCAGGCCGGTGCGCTCAACCAGGCCGGTGACACCCAGAAGAACCAGCTGAAGCAGCTCCAGGAGGAGCAGCGCAAGCTCGACCAGGACCGCACCGAGGCCCAGGGCAAGCTCGCCGAGCTGGAGTCCACCACCCAGCAGCTGAAGACCTCCAAGGAGGAGGTCCAGAACAAGCTGAAGGCCGCGCAGGACCTGCTCAACACCCTGACCGAGCAGGAGCGTCAGGCGATCCGTCAGGCCGAGGAGAAGGCCGCGGCCGACGCCAAGGCCCAGGCCGACGCCGCCGCGAAGGCCGCCGCCCAGCAGCAGGCCGCCGCCGACCGTGCCTCGCGCGACAGCGGCCGTACCGACATCAGCTCGGGTTCGGGCTCCTCGGGTTCCGCCACCTCCTCCTCGCCGGTTGCCAAGCCGGCCGCCCCCGGCAGCTCGCACGGTGCCGCCGCGCTGGCCGCCGCCGCGGGCAAGGTCGGCAGCCCGTACGTGTGGGGTGCCACCGGCCCGGGCTCCTTCGACTGCTCCGGCCTGATGGTCTGGGCGTTCAACCAGGTCGGCGTGTCGCTGCCGCGCACCTCGCAGGAGCAGGCCGGCGCCGGCACCCGGATCGGCTCGGACATCTCCCAGGCCCAGCCCGGCGACCTGCTGATCTTCTTCAGCGACGCCCACCATGTCGGCATCTACGCGGGCAACGGCCAGGTGCTGCACGCGCCCAAGCCGGGCGCCTCGGTCCGCTACGAGGCGGTCTCCAACATGCCGCTGGCCTCCATCGTGCGGGTCTGATCTCCGCCCAGGCCGTTTCGGGCCCGGTCCTCCATTGCGGAGGGCCGGGCCTGCGGCTTTTCCGGCGGCTCGGGCGAATGTCCGATTAGTGGTCAAATATTCGGGTCGGGAGGGGTTTGGACTCGCTTGCCCGGACTCGCTAACGTCTGCCACCGGACTCCCGCTCGACGGCCGCCCGTTGGGGCGCGGCCGCGGGGCCGCGCCGCAGGATTGGAGCCGCTGCCGCCATGTCCGTGCACCGTCGTTCCCCACTGCTCGTCCGTGCGCTGGTGCTGACCGCGGCCGCCACCACGGCCCTGAGTGTGACGGCCGGCGGCAGCGCCCAGGCCGCTCCCGGTGCACCGGGCACGCCCGACCTCAGGGACGTCAAGGCGCAGGTCGAGCAGCTGTACGACGAGGCCGAGCGGGCGTCCGAGAAGTGCAACGCCGCGCAGGAGGCGCAGAAGCGGCTCCAGAGCGAGACCGCGCTCCTGCAGGGCGAGGTCGCCGCCGGCCAGGACCAGCTCAACCAGCTACGCGGGGACCTCGCGACCGTGGCCGGGGCGCAGTACCGCGGCGGCGGGATGACCCAGACCGCCCAGCTGATGCTCTCCAGTGACCCCGAGTCCTACCTCGCCCGCGCCCGCACCCTCGGGCAGGCCGCCGAGCGGCAGCGGGAGACGCTGCACGAGCTGGTCAGCCGTCAGCGCACGCTCGACCAGCGCCGCACCGAGACCGCGGGCAAGCTCGCGGAACTGGACCAGGCCCGGCGCTCGCTGGCCGAGAACAAGCAGCAGATCCAGCAGCGGCTGGCCAAGGCCCAGAAGCTGCTCAACAGCCTGGGCGCGGCCGAGCGGGCCCGGATGCTCGTCCAGGACGCCAACGACGCCGAGCGGCGCGCCACCCGCGGCACCGACCGGCTGGACCTCGGCACCACCCCGGCCGCCTCCGAGCGGGGGGCGGCCGCGCTGGCCGCCGCGGTGCGGATGATCGGCTCGCCGTACGTCTACGGATCCACCGGGCCCCGCGCCTTCGACTGCTCCGGTCTGATGTACTACAGCTGGCGGCAGGCCGGAGTGACCCTGCCGCGCACCTCGCAGGCCCAGGCTTTCGCCGGGCAGCGGATCAGCCTCTCCGAAGCGCGGCCGGGAGACCTGGTGATCTTCTACCGGGACATGCACCACGTCGGGATGTACGCCGGCGGCGGGGTGATGGTGCACGCCCCCTACCCGGGAGCCAAGGTGCGGTACGAGAGCGTCAACGCGATGCCGGTCGCGGGAGTGGTCCGGCTCTGAGCGCGACGACCTCCGGCCCGGCCGAGATACCCGGTCGCGTACTGTCCCGGCGCGCCGCGCTGCTGCTGGCGGCCGGCGGGCTGACCCAGCTGTCGCTGCCCCCGGCCGCGCCGCCGGCACCCGGGCGGCCGGCCGACCAGCGGGCCGAGGTGGCCGATCTGCTGGCGGCGCGGGCGCGCTCGCTGCCCGCCCGGTCCGGGCTCACGGGGGCCGAGGCGGTCTACCGCAACCTGGTGCTGTCGCCCGATCAGGGGTCGTCGGCGGCCGACGGGCCGGACCGGCTGACCGCCTCCGTCGAACTGGCGGTGCGGATCGCCGGCTACGACGAGTACCCGGTGGTGTACCCGCGCCGGATCGCGCTGGTCCGGGAGGCGGGTGGCTGGCGGGTCGAGCGGGAGGAGGCCGCGAGCGGGCCCCCGGCGCTGTGGGACCTCGGCCCCGCCCGTACCGCCCCCGGCGCGCACTGCCTGGTGCTCGGCCTGGCCGAGGGGCCGGACCCGGCCGGGCTGGTCGCGGTCGGGGACAAGGCGGTGCCGGCCGTCAGCGCGGTGTGGGGCGGCGCCTGGCCGGGCCGGCTACTGCTCGAACTGCCGGCCACCGAGAACCAGTTCGCCCAGCTGCTGGAAGCCGACCCGGCGGGCTGGACGGGCATGGCGGCGGTCACCGTGGCCGCCCCCGGAGCGCCCTGGCACACCCCGGCGGACCGGGTGGTGGTCAACCCCGAGGCGTTCGGGCGGCTCAGCGACTTCGGCCGGCAGGTGGTCGTCACCCACGAGGCCACCCACGTCGCGACCAGGGCCGACACCCGGGCCTGGACCCCGCTGTGGCTCTCCGAGGGCGTCGCCGACTGGACCGCCTACCGGGACTCCGGCCGCCGCCCCCAGCAGATCGCCCCCGAGCTGGCCCGGGACGTCGCGGCCGGGAAGCTGCCCACCGCGCTGCCCGTCGACGCGGACTTCACCGCCGGTGCCACCGGCATCGCCCAGGCCTACGAGCAGTCCTGGCTCGCCTGCGACCTGATCGCCAGCCGCTGGGGGACCGACCGGCTGGTCGCCTTCTACCGGGCGGTCGGCGCGGGCGACGGGCAGGGCGAGGAGCGGGAGCCCCGCATCGACCGGCTGCTGCGCGGTGAGCTGGGCGTCGGGCTGGCCGGGTTCACCGCGCTCTGGCTGGCCGAGGTCTCGTCCCTGAAGGCCTAGCCAGGGCGGCCGGCGCCCGGCCGGGCCCAAGGGTCAACGGCCGGCGGGGTGGTCGATGCCGTCCAGCAGGTCCTGCTCGTACGCGATGCCCGGGCGGACCGGGTAGGAGGAGGCGGCCGGCAGCGCCGGGGCCTTGTCCAGCACCACGGTGGGCGGCAGGGCCGCCGCGGCGCGGGTGGAGCGCCAGAGCCGGATGCCGGAGAGCACGGCGGCGGTCAGCAGCAGCAGGTTGCGCAGGGTCAGTACGGTGATGGCCCAGGGGTCGCTGGCGAGGATCTGGGTGAACATGGTCGGGAACTCGACCAGCGTCAGCGGACAGGCGATCAGGATCAGCAGCGCCACCGGGCGCTGGCTGGTGCCGCGTACGGTCAGGCAGACCGCGGCGACGCCGATCAGCCAGACCAGGTACTGCGGGCTGATCACCCGGCTGGTCACCACGAAGACCAGCAGCGCGCACAGCGCGGCGTCGTACATGGTGGCCGCGTTGCGGCGGCGGGCGGTGAAGCGCCACAGCAGCAGCCAGAGGAAGCCGAGCACGGTGCCGGCCAACATCACCTTGCTGATCACGCCGACCCACGGCCCGAGCATCTCGGGGGAGCCGTAGTTCATGGTGACCTTGCCGTCCCAGGCCCCGGCGATCCGGGCGAAGTGCAGCGGCAGCGCGCCGACCGACTCGACCTCGATGCCGCGGTCCGCCTGGAAGGTCAGGAAGTCGAAGGCGCCGTTCATCCCGGCCGCGAGCACGAACCCCACCGAGACGGCGGTGGCCGCGGCCAGCGTCCAGGCGCGGCGGGTGCGACGGCCGGAGGGGGTGCCGATCAGGCCGAGCAGCGGCCAGATCTTGACGATTCCGCCCAGGCCCAGCAGCAGCCCGCCGACCGCCGGGCGGCGGATCAGCGCCAGCAGGCCGGCCAGGGTGAGCGCGGTGACCAGGAGGTCGAAGCGGTTGTAGATCATCGGGCCGAGCAGCGGAACGGCGACCACCCACATCCAGGCGCCGGTCAGCGCCCTGCCCTTGCGCAGGCCGGTGCGGATCAGCAGCGCGGCCGCGGCGGCGTCGGCGATCCCGCAGATCACCCAGAAGGAGACCAGGTACGACCAGGGCAGCAGGCCCGGCAGCAGGATCACCAGGGCGGCGCCCGGCGGGTACTGCCAGGTCACGTCGTCGAACGGGAAGGTGCCGGTCTGCAACACCCCGTACCAGGCGTGGTAGATCATCCAGACGTCGGCGGTGACGTCGCCGCCGGGCGCCTTCAGCACGCCGGTCATCAGTAGTACCAGCACGGTACGGGTGGCCACCCAGGTCGCCCCGAGGGCGGCGAGCGCCCCGAGCGGGCGGCCGAGGCGGCCGCGCGAAGAACCTGGCTCGGTGGCCGGGGCCAATTCCACTGCGCTCCCTCGTTCGTCTCGGACGTCCTCACCGGAGGCGTCGTACAGACGGACGCCCGGGCCGCGGTCCTCCACGGCCTAGGTACTAGGACTGACCCGGGGGTCAAACGGTTGCCGTGCGCGGATCCGTTCCCGACGGGTCATGGTGTTGACCTATCGTACGGATCACCCAGCGGTACACCGCGCACCCCCCGACCGAGCGAGCCGTGGCCTGATGCACAGAACCTTGATCGTCACCAATGACTTCCCGCCCCGCCCCGGGGGCATCCAGGCCTTCGTGCACAACATGGCTGTCCGTCAGCCCGCCGGGAGCGTCGTGGTGTACGCCTCGACCTGGCGGGACGGCAGCGAGGTGCGGCGGTTCGACGCCGAGCAGCCGTTCCCGGTGATCCGGGACCGTACGAAGGTGATGGTTCCCACACCCCGGGTCACCCGGCGGGCCGCCGAGATCCTGCGCGCCGAGAAGTGCGACTCGGTCTGGTTCGGCGCCGCCGCCCCGCTCGGCCTGATGGCGCCCACGTTGCGCCGCGCCGGGGCCGGGCGGCTGCTGGGCATGACCCACGGGCACGAGGCCGCCTGGGCCCAGTTGCCGGTCTCCCGGCAGCTGCTGCGGCGGATCGGCGCCGGCACCGACGTGCTCACCTATCTGGGCGAGTACACCCGCTCGCGGATCGCCGCCGCGGTCGGGCCGCAGGCCGCGGCCCGGATGGTGCAGCTGCCGCCGGGCGTGGACGAGACGACCTTCAACCCGGAGTCGGGGGGTGCCGAGGTGCGCAGCCGGCTGGGACTGGCGGACCGGCCGGTGGTGGTCTGCGTCTCCCGGCTGGTGCCGCGCAAGGGCCAGGACACCCTGATCGAGGCGATGCCGCAGATCCTCGCGGACGTGCCGGACGCGGTGCTGCTGATCGTCGGCGGCGGCCCGTACCGGGCGGACCTGGAGAAGCTGGCGGACGCCAAGGGCGTACGGGACTCGGTGCGGTTCACCGGCTCGGTGCCGTGGGAGGAGCTGCCCGCCCACTTCGGGGCCGGGGACGTCTTCGCGATGCCCTGCCGGACCAGGCGCGGCGGGCTGGACGTGGAGGGCCTGGGCATCGTCTACCTGGAGGCGTCGGCGACCGGCCTGCCGGTGGTCGCGGGGGACTCCGGCGGTGCGCCCGACGCCGTGCTGGAGGGCGAGACCGGGTACGTGGTGCCGGGCGGCTCGGCCGCGGCGGCCGCGGAGCGGATCGTGCGGCTGCTGCGGGACGAGGAGCTGCGGCGGCAGATGGGCGAGGCCGGGCGGCGCTGGGTGGAGCGCTCCTGGCGCTGGGACCTGCTGGCCGGGCGGCTGACCTCGCTCCTGGCGGGCTAGTACCAACGCCGTGTAGATAGAGCCTGCGGGTTCCGGTCACGGGTCTGGTGTCGTCAGGATGTCGATGCTGATGGTGGCCTTGTAGCTGGTCCGGTCG
>NZ_JBICZB010000026.1:0-106705 GCF_043201815.1 Kitasatospora sp. NPDC048296 | reverse complement strand
CCTTGCGGGTGACGTACACCGAGGCGCCGAAGGTCTCGCGGCCCGGGTGCTCGAAGACGATGTCCACGTCCTCGCCGCCGGTGAACTCGCGGATCTTGGAGCCCAGGCGCTTCCACTCCTGCAACATCCGGTTCTCCCGGGTGAGTTCGGTGCGGGGCAGGCCGGCGGCCCGGCGCTCCGCCTCGATCGCGCCGACCAGTTCGGCGCGGCGCCGGATCATCCGGATGAGGGACCGGTCGAGTTCGGCGAGTTCGTCCTGCCGCTCGTCGACGCGGCTCGGCGCGGTGAGCGCGTCGAGGGCGGCGCAATACGCGGACTCGCACTGCATTTCGCGCGGCTGGAACGGGACTGCCGAACGGTATTCGGCACCGAACTGAACCTGGATCAGGTCCGTCAAGAACTTTGCCGCCGTGGATCTGACGGATGGTGATGCGGTCGTCCGGATCACCGCCTTCGACCCGGATCTGAGCCTCACTCACCCGGCCGGACCGGCCGCCCCGAGGATCCTCGTCACCACGCGCCCCGCACCGCCGGTTCCGCAGGGGCCGATGCGCGTGCAGCCGGTCAGGCACCTGCGCCAGGTCGCCGGGGCGAAGCACACCGGACTGTTCGACAGCCTGCACCTGCGCCGCGCGGCACAACTCGACGGCTTCGATGACGTGTTGTTCCACGGCGACGAACTGGGCATCTCCGAGGGCGCCACCTGGAACGTGGGCTTCTTCGACGGCCGCCAGGTGGTCTGGCCGCGAGCGGAGCACCTGCCCGGCGTGACCGAGGCGCTGCTGACCGGCGTTCACGACCACTGCGTGTCCAGGACCGTGACCCTGTACCAGCTTCCGTTCATGGAGGCGGCGTTCGCCACCAACGCCGCGGTCGGCGTCAGGCCGATCTCCGCCATCGGCTCCGTACCTTTTGCGACGGATCATCCGATCCTGTCCGAACTCCGCGACCGGTACGCGGAGATCGCGGCCGAGCAGCCGCACTGACGATCCCCGGAGGGACAGCACCACCCATGACGAGCACCGTCACCACCGACCGGCTCTGGATACGCCGCTACCACCAGGCCGGCCCCGGCGCCCCGACCCTCGTCTGCCTCCCGCACACGGGCGGCAGCGCCACCTCCTACTTCCCCATGTCCCGCGCGCTGGCCCCCGGTTGCGACGTGGTGGCGGTCCAGTACCCGGGCCGGCAGGACCGCCGTTCGGAGCCGCTGGTCGAGTCGATCGACGAGCTGGCCGATCAGCTCCTCCCCGTGCTCCGGCGCACCACGGACGGCCCGGTGGCGTTCTTCGGCCACAGCATGGGAGCCAGCCTCGCCTTCGAACTCGCCCGCCGCTTCGAGGAGGCCGGCACGGTCCCGAGCGCGCTCTTCGTCTCGGCCCGCCCCGCCCCCTCCCGCCACCGCGAGGGCGGCACCGTCCACCTCGGCGACGACACCGAACTGATCGCCAAGCACCGGGAGCTCAGCGGCACCGACGAGCAGGTGCTCGGCGACGAGGAGTTGCTGCGAATGGCGCTGCCCGCCATCCGGAACGACTACAAGGCGACGGAGACCTACCAGTACCGGCCCGGCGCCAAGCTGAACTGCCCGGTGCACGTCCTCATCGGCACCGAGGACCCGATGGTCACCGAGGAGGAGGCGGCCGCCTGGTCCGAGCACACCACCGGTGGCTTCTCCCTCGACGTCCACGACGGCGGCCACTTCTACCTGGTCCACCACCAGGCCCGGATCCTCCGCACCATCGCCGAGCGCCTCAACGGCGCCTGAGCCCGCCGCCCACGTGCCGCGTCCGGCGCGCGGACGCGGCGGAATCCCCGGCGACGGATCGCCCCTCAACGCCTGTGCCCGCCCGGGGAATCTCTCCCGGGGCGGGCACAGGAACCGCCACCGGGTCAGGGATGATGGCGGCGGGGGACGGCGAGCGGGTTCCCGTCCCGCAGTTCGGAGGGCAGGAGGGAGTCGGGCCAGTCCTGGTAGGTGACGGGTACCGACCAGTGGTTGATCGCCGTCGCGCCGACCGAGGTGCGGCCCGCGGCCGTGCCGGCGGGCGGTTGGGCGGTACGGGCCAGGTAGCTGTCGTGGATGCCGGGCGACAGCATCGCACCGCCCGTGCTCCTGGCGATGGCCGTCGCGATCCGCTGGAGCAGGTCGGGGTCCTCGGGGACGAAGAGCAGTGCGGGATTGGTGCAGAACTGGCCGGTGCCCATCGTCAGCGACACCGCGTAGCCCTCGGCGATGCGCTCGGCATCCGCGCCGGCGGCCCCGGGCAGCACCACAACCGGGTTGACGCTGCCGAGCCCGCCGAAGAACGGGATCGGCTCCGGGCGGCCCGGCTCAGGGGCGCTGACCCTCCGCTACGACGCGGGCGCGGGCGCCGCCTCCAACCCGGGCTCCTCCGATCCCCGGCCGGTCGACTTCGTCCCTCGGATGCCTCAGCCGGCGGGCGGCGCAATGGGGTTGGACCTACGGTGCGGTGCGAGGGGGTGTTACCCGAGCGAGAGGTGTCGACTGGCATGGCTGGGAAGTTCGAACTGTACAAGGACGAGAGCGGGATGCACCGGTTCCGGCTCAAGGCGAGCAACGGGTCCGTCGTGGTGACCGGCGACCCGTACGAGAGCAAGGACGACTGTCTGAAGAGCATCGAGTCGATCCGCAAGCTCGCGCCGTACGCGGAGCTCAAGGAGGCGGCCGGGTCGGCCTGAGATGACATCTGGCTGAACACGCGGGTCGGTGGTGCAAATCGCCGACCCGCGTTCGCTTGTACGACAGATCCCTTTGGCCGGAAGCATGCCGGGCGCGGACAGAACACTGGCATGCGCGTCGTCATCGTCACCGAATCCTTCCCGCCCGAGGTCAACGGAGTCGCCCACAGCGTGCTGCGGACGGCCGAGCACCTGGTCCGCCGGGGCCACCGACCCCTCGTCGTCACCCCCGCGCCGGCGCGGGGCGCCCAGTGCTCACCGCAGACCTTCGGTTCCGGCACCGAGGCGGAGCGGATCCCCGTGGTGCGGATCCCCTCGATGCCGCTGCCGGGGTACCCGCAGGTGCGGATCGCGCTGCCGAGCCGGCAGCTGACCGCCGCCGTCGCCGGGCACCGGCCGGACATCGTGCACCTGGCCAGCCCGTTCGTGCTGGGCGCGCGCGCCATGCCGGTCGCGGCGCGGCTCGGGGTGCCCGCCGTCGCCGTGTACCAGACCGACCTGGCCGGGTACGCGCACGCCTACCGGGCCGGACGGGGACTCGGGGAGGCCGCCGCCTGGCGGCGGATCCGGGCCGTGCACCGGGCGGCCGCCCGCACCCTGGCGCCGTCCACCCCCGCCGCACAGGACCTCACCGCGCACGGAGTGCCCCGGGTGCAGCTGTGGCCGCGCGGGGTGGACTCGGTGCGCTTCCACCCGCGCCACCGCGACGAGGGGCTGCGCCGGGCGCTCGCGCCCGGCGGGGAGGTGCTGGTCGGGTACGTCGGGCGGCTGGCGCCCGAGAAGCGGGTCGACCTGCTGGCGGCGGCCTCCGCCCTGCCCGGGGTGCGGGTCGTGGTGGTCGGGGACGGGCCGTCGGCGCCCTCACTCAAGGCCTCGATGCCCGGCGCGGTGTTCCTCGGCCGCCGCACCGGTGAGGAACTCGCGCGCTGCTTCGCGACGCTGGACGTGTTCGTGCACACCGGCCCGCTGGAGACCTTCTGCCAGACCATCCAGGAGGCGATGGCCAGCGGCGTGCCGGTGATCGGCCCGGCCGCCGGCGGCCCGCTGGACCTGGTCGCCCACCGCCGCACCGGTCTGCTGGTGCCGCCCCGGGACGGCGCGGCGGTGGCCCGGGCGGTGGCCGAACTGGCCGCCGACCCGGCCCGGCGGGCCGCGTACGGGACGGCCGGGCGGGCCGAGGTGGCCGCCCGGACCTGGGAGGCGGTCGGGGACCTTTTGCTCCGCCACTACGACGAGGTGCTCGCCGAGCACCGGGGGCTGCCGCTGCCGCCCGCTCCCCCGTCCTCGGCCTCGGTCGCCCCGGTGGTACCGGTCCTGCCGGAGGAGCTGTCGGCATGACCGACCCGCTGACCATCGTCCGGCTCGCCAACTTCGTCACCCCGGTCTCCGGCGGCCTGCGCACCGCGCTGCGCCACCTCGGCACCGGCTACCGGGCGGCCGGGCACCGACCGGTGCTGATCGTGCCCGGCGAACGCCGCACGGTGGAGGAGACCGGGCAGGGCCTGGTGGTCACCCTGCCCGGCCCGGTGCTGCCGGCCAGCGGCGGCTACCGGCTGCTCGCCGACCGGCGGGCGGTGGCCGCCGAGCTGACCCGGCTCAGCCCCGACCGGCTGGAGGTCTCCGACCGGACGACCCTGCGCTGGACCGGCGCCTGGGCGCGGCGGCACGGCGTCCGCTCGGTGATGGTCTCGCACGAGAGCGCCACCGGGGTGCTGCGCACCTGGGGCCTGCCCGGCCCCCTGGCCTCGGCGGCCGCCGACCGGCTCAACGCGGCGACGGCCCGCGCCTACGACTCGGTGCTCTGCACCACCGACTGGGCGGCGGCGGAGTTCCGCCGGATCGGCGTGCCCAACCTGGTCCGGGCCCCGCTCGGGGTCGACCTGGACGCGATGCGGCCGCTGCCGCCGGCCGAACGGGCGGCGGAGCGGGCCCGGTACGCGGCACCGGACGACGCCTTGCTGGTGCTCTGCTCGCGACTGTCGGCGGAGAAACGGCCCGAGCGGGCGGTCGAAGCGCTGGCCCGGCTGCGGGCGCGCGGGCTGCCCGCCGTCCTGGTGGTGGCCGGGACCGGGCCGCTGCGGAAGCGGCTGGCCGCCCGGGCCGCCCGGCTGCGGCTGCCGGTGCGCTTCCTCGGGCACCTGAACCGGCGCGAAGCGCTGGCCCGGCTGCTGGGCTGCGCGGACGTCGTGCTCGCGCCCGGGCCCGTGGAGACCTTCGGCCTGGCCGCGATGGAAGCGCTGGCCTGCGGCACGCCCGTCGCGGTCAGCCGCTCCTCCGCACTCCCGGGGCTGATCGGGCTCGCCGGGGTGGCCGCCGTCGACACCGGGGCCGGATTCGCCTGTGCCGTCCGCGAGTTGCTTCGGCGGCCGGAGGGGACCCGGCGCGCGGCCGCCCGGGCGCAGGCCGAGCGGTACGGCTGGTCGACCGCGGTGGCGGCCTTCCTGGCAGCGCATGGCGTACGGAACTCCGAAGCGGCCGAGGGGGGTTGGGATGAGCGTGCTGGACACCGGGCCTGACCGGGCGGCGGAGGAACGACCGGCGTCGGGCGAACTGCTGCGCTTCGTCGCGCTCGGGGACTCGCTCACGGAGGGGATCGGGGACCAGGTCGGCGAGGAGTGGCGCGGCTGGGCCGCCGTGCTGGCGCACACGCTGGCACCGGGCGGCCGGGAGGTCAGGTTCACCAACCTGGCGTACAGCGGGGCACTGACCAGCGACCTGACGACACGTCAGCTCCCGGCGGCGCTGGCCGCGCGGCCGCAGCTCGCGGCCGTGGTGGTCGGCGGCAACGACACCCTGCGGGCGGGCTTCGACATCCGGCGCACCACCCTGGAACTGGACGCCACCCTGGGTGAACTCTCCGCCCACGGAGCCGTGTTGCTGACCGCCTGCCTGCCCGACCCCGGCACCCTGCTCCGGCTCCCGGCGCCGCTCGCCTGCCCCCTGGCCCGCCGGATGCGGGCGGTCAACACCGTGGTGCACGCGCTCACCGCCCGGCACCGGGCGGTACACCTGCACATCGCCGACCTGCCCTGGTGCGCACAGCGCGGACTCCTGAGCGTCGACCGCCTCCACCCCAGTGCCGAGGGACACCGCCTGATCGCCCGCCGCTTCCACGACCTGCTCACCGAAGCCGGCCATCCACTCGGCCCGCCACCCGCCACCGAAGCCACCGAACCTCCGCCGGGCCTGGCCGCCGACCTGTGGTGGATGGCCACCAAGGGCACCCGCTGGGTCATCGCCCGCAGCACCGACCTCCTGCCGGGCCTGCTCGCCCTGGCGGCGGCCGAGGGCCTCGCCCGCCTCCGCGGGGCGAGCGGGCGGCACGACGAGCAGATGGCCCGGGCGGCGGCGCAGGCGCTGGCGTCGCTGGGGTGAGGCGTCGGCCCTGGCGGGTTGATCGAAGTGGCGCCCCGGGGGAACCATCATTGCGGCCGGGGATGTCGCCCCGGATGGAGCATTGTCGTGCGGCAGTGGTGCGGAGGAGTGCTCGGTGGAGGAGTGCGTGACGGAGGGAGCCGGGGTGGAGACGTCGAAGGCGCCGGGGCGGGAGGTCCTGGCGGCGGCCGGGGTGCTGTTCCCGGATGAGCGGGGGCGGCTGCTGGTCGTACAGCTTCCGTACGATCGGCGGCATCCGGTGGCGATCCCGGGTGGCGGGTGGGAACCGCAGGACCGGTCGCCGAGGGAGACCGCCGTACGGGAGGTCGAGGAGGAGCTGGGGTTCACCCCCAGGTTGGGGCCACTGGCCTGTGTCGACTGGGCGGTGTCGAGCCGCCGGCCACCGATCGTCGCGTACCTGTACTGGGCGGAGCCGCTGACCGCCGAGCAGGTGTCGGCCATCCGGCCGGACGCCGCGGAGATCGGGGCGTGCGCCTGGGCCACGACGGAGGAGGTGGGGCACGCGCTCGCGCCCCGGCTGTCCCGGCGAGTGACGGCCTGTCTGCGGGCGCCGCGCGCGGCCGGCCCGTTGGAGCTGGAGGACAGTCGGCCCGTCGGGCACACGCTCGACCACGTGACGACGGACGGGCCCGTACCCGAGTACATCGGGCTGGCCGCCGTGCCGATGCCGGACGGCGTGTCCCCCTTCCAGCCGGCGCCGCCGATGGACCGGGACACCTACTACGCCACCCGGCCGCGGATCCGGGCGAAGGCGCGGGCACTGTTCACCGACGGTGACGGCCGGGTGCTGCTGGTGCGGTTGCGGCCGTGGGACGGGCCGCGCGGGCAGGTGCCGTACTGGACGCTGCCGGGCGGCGGGGTCGAGGCGGACCGGGAGGGGCCGCGGGCGGCGGCGCGGCGGGAGATCCGCGAGGAGCTGGGGTGGGAGGTCGAGCCCGGGCGGATGCTGGCGCTGGACTGGCTGCCGGGGACGGCGGCCGACCCCGGTGCCGATCCGGCCACCGGCCGGGACACCGCCGTGCTGGTGTACGTGTTCGACGGCGGCACGGTGACGCAGGAGCTGCTCGGCTCGATCGCCCTGCAGGAGCAGGAGTTGATGGAGTGGCGGCTCTGCGACCCGGCCGAGGCGCGGGCGCTGCTGAACGGACCGTCCTGGAGCCGTACGGCCGCCGCGCTGGCCGCCCGGGAGCGGGTGGGCGGACCGGTCGAGCTGGTGCGCGGGCAGGCGGTGGGTCAGGACGTGGCCGGTGGGTGACACCGGGGGCATGCGGAACGGGATCAGTGAGGTGCTGGCCGGTCGGCGGGTGGCGACGGTGAGCGGCGGCGACCGGCTCGACCTGCGACTCGACGGACCGGTGACCGTCCGGGTGACGCACGAGTTCCGCTTCGCGGTGCCGTCCTTCACCGCGCCGGCGGAGGTCGAGCACTACTTCCCGGCGCTGACCTTCCGTCCGACCCCCGCCCTGCTGGCGCTGGTCGGCCGGACCGTCGACACCGCCCGGATCACCCTGGCCGGCGGCCTGGAGCTGGGCTTCGCCGAGGGCGGTGCGCTGTCCGTCCCGCCGCACGCCCTGCTCGCGCCGTGGAGCGTGCGGACCGCCGAGGGCGCGGTGTGCGCGGGCCTGCCGGGCGGCGAGGTGCGGTGGACGGAGCCCGGCGGCGCCTGAGCCGCCGGGGTCCCGTCCTGCGCGGTCCGGGCTCAGACCTCCAGGTCGGCCTCGACCTTGGTGAGCTGGTGGCGCGCCATCGCCAGGTTGGCGCGTCCCTTGTCCAGCGCGAGGTAGAGGAACAGGCCCTTGCCGGTGCGGCCGGTGAGCGGGCGGATCAGGTGGTACTGGCTGGACAGGGTGATCAGGATGTCCTCGATGCCGTCCTGGAGGCCGAGCATGTCCATGGTGCGCATCTTGGCGCGCACCACGTCGGTGTTCCCGGCCGCGGCGACGTTGAGGTCCAGGCCGCCGGGGCCGTCGAGAGTGGCGAGCGCCATACCGCTGTTGTAGTCGACGAGGGCGGCGCCGATGGCGCCTTCGATCGTGGTCATGGCCTGCTTGAGCGCGCCGGCTGCGTCGGTCATTTCTTTCAACTCCTGTTGGTCGGTGGGGTGGTGGGGCTAGCTGGGTCGGGTCGGTTGGACCGGTCGGGCCGGTTGGCCCGACCGCGGTTTCGGATGGTCGGTCGGTCCGGTGGTCGGGGTCAGGCCGTGTCGCGCGGGTCCTTGGGCACCAGGGCGTCGTTGAGCAGTTCGGCGATGCGCCGCGCGCAGCGGCGGGCCTCCAGATGGAGCCGGCCGACGTTGACGTCCGGGTGCGCCAGCAGGGTCAGCACGCAGCTGCCGCCGGCGGCGTAGGTGGCGACGTAGCCGTGCTCTCCGCGTACCAGCGACTCGCGGAACTCGCCCTGGCCGGTGGTGTCGGCGAGCCGTTGGGCCAGCGAGAGCGAGGCCGCCGTCATCGCGGCGAGCCCGGAGGGTTCGGTCCCGTGGGTGTCGTGGGCGACCAGCAGGCCGTCCACGCTGGCCACCAGGCCGCCCGCGAGGTGCGGGACGCGCCGCTTGACGGCGCGGATTTCGGCGAGCAGCTCGGTCTCCAAGGCGATCAGTTGTCTCCTTCCGACACGCTGCTTGAGCGCCCGCCTCATGGCCGGTACGGCGGGGTCGCGGGCGGAGGGTTGCTCAAAGTCGGGCCTCCAGAAGGTCTCGGACCCGGGTCAGCAGCGCGATGTCCGGGTCGGGGACGGTCAGCGGGTGGGCCGCTGCCGTGGCGGGCGGGCGGTCGGGACGGGTGGGCACGGCAGCTGCGGCTTCCGGACGGACGGCTGCCGCGGCACCGCGGAGGGTCGCCCCGGGGACCCGGCGGTGCAGGCCCCCGGCCGCTCCGCGCCCTCCCTGCGGGGGGACTTCGGGCCTCACGGCCGTCGGCGCGGCGTGCCGCGGGGCGTCGGGGCGGGGAGCGTCGACTGGAGGTGCGTCGGGCCTGGGTGCCTCGGGCCGCGGGAAATCGGGCCTGGGGGCCTCGGGTCGCGGGGCGTCCAGCAGACCGGCGGCGGCCAGGCGGCGGACGTCCGCCGTCACGCCGAAGCCGGAGCGGCCGAGCAGCCGGGCCAGGTCCGCCGGGGTTCTTCGGCCGTCGGCGTGGTCCAGCAGTTCGCGCCGGCGGCGGCCGGGCGGACGGTGGGAGGGGCGCCGGGTGTGCTCGACCGGGCGGACGGGAGCGGTGTCGAGCTGCGGCCACGGCCAGATCCGGTCGAGGAGTCGACTCCGGCGTTCGACCTCGCGGTGCAGCCGCGCCGGGTCGACCGCCGCCACCGGTCCGAGCCAGTGCCGGGCATCGGGCTCGAACCGCCAGGTGCCGCCCGCCCGGTCCGCCAGGGTGAAGTAGGCGGCGTCGAACAGCGTTCCCAGGTGGCCGAGTTCGAGCTCGCCCCGGGTGATCAGCCCGCGTTCGACCAGCGCCTCGCCGACCCGGCCCCGGGGGCCGTGGAGGCGGAGGAGGTCCACCCAGCCCTCGGGGGTGATCCGCCCGCAGCCGGTGAGCAGGTCGGCCAGGCCGGGTGCGCGCGGGGACTCGGCGGCGGTCACCTGGCCGTCGACCAGGTGGAGGCTGCCGAGCGGGCCGTACAGGGCACCGGTGGCGCGGCGGGCGGCGAGCAGGGCGACGGCCTCGCCCGGGGTCCTCGGCCGGGCGGGTCCGGCCGGCGCGACGGGTCCGGTCGGCATCGTCGATTCCGTTCGTTCCGTCGCGGTTGGGGCGGTGGCGGGCTCGACCGAGGAGGCCGAGGCGGTGGTGCCCTTGGCCGTGAGCGGATTGCCGGTGGGGGGATCGGTCATCGGGGGCTTGGTCACGGGGGGTTCGGTCATGGGGGGCGGGGCGGCGGGGGGCGCGGCGGTCACGCGGGCCGCCACCGGGGGGTGTCCGTCCGGCGGGCCGGCCGGAATGCGGTGGTCCGTACGGGCGTCACGCTCACCCCAGCACCAGCTCCTCGGCGAGCGCCTGGAGGCGGAAGCGGGCGACGGCGAGGTTGCCCTCCGCACGGTCCAGCCAGAGGTGCAGTACCAGACGGCTGTCGAAGACGGTGTCAATGAAGCGGATCAGGTGGTAACTGCGGCCCGCGGTGACGATGATGTCCTCCAGCGGCGACCGCCGGTCCTCCGCCACGGTGAAAGTCTGACTCTCAACGGCCGCGCGTACCAGGTCGGTTGCCTCGGCGGCCGAGGTCTCGTGCTCGCCGGTCGGGCTGTCTCCGAGGCTGCCGAGGGCGAGTCCGCTGCTCCAGTCGACCAGGCTCGCGGCGCGGGCGCCGGCGATCGCCATCGCTCCGGAGAGACATTCGTCGATACCCGGCACACCGGCTCCTTCGCGGGGTCTGGGGTGGCCGGGCGCAGCGCGGTTCCGGCCGGATCGCCACCAGCAGTGGCAGGTTCGACACGGAAGGCTACTGCCGGTTTCCATATGACGAACATTCCAATGGCATATTCACACCGGCAGCAGCAAATTCCAGCCAAGGTGTGACGGTGCGTCAGCCTTGCCTGACAGGCAGAACCGCTGGCCGGTCGGCCATCACCGAGCGCCGCCCGTCAGCCACCTGGCACGGGACCTTGGCTGATACCGGGCTGAGCGACAGGGTTTCGGAGCCGAAAGTGCGATAAGAGGACGCGAGCGATGGAGCGTCGACGCCGGGCAGTCGTGTCGGTCGAGGCCTGGGCGGACAGGTCGAGTCCGCACGGACACGACGAAGGGGCTCGTTCCGCTGGACGGAACGAGCCCCTTCGGGTGGAGCGCCAGGCCCGGGTCGCACGGACTCTTCCTACTGAAAGTAGGACGTGCTCTGGTAGCACCGCTGACGCCTGTTCGAGAGATCCCCGCTTCGGAAGATCATTTCCTCTCGACGGGAAAAACAGTAGCAGCTCATCACCCCTGGTCAGAAATCGCCGCCGGACGAACGCCACCGCTCCGCCGGACCCGGCTCACGCTCGGCCCGGCAGCGCCCGGTAGCCGGCGATCAGGCGTGCGGGCCCGCTCACACCTGGCCGACGGCCTCGGCGAGCAGTCGGTAGGAGTCGAGCAGCTCGGCGCGGTCGTAGGTGCTGGTCACGACCAGGAACTCGTCCGCGCCGGTGCGCGCCACCAGGGCGGCGAGCTCGGCGGCAGCCTGCTCCGGGGTGCCCGCGATGTGGCCCTTCAGTGACTGCTCGAACGCGGCCCGCTCGCGCGCGCTCATCGCCCGCGCCAGGATCTCGGCGGCCGGGTCCAGCGGCGGGAACTCCCCGTGGGTGCGGGAGTACGCACCGGCCCAGGCCTCCGGGACGAGCAGTTCGCACGCCCGCTCCTCGGTCTCGGCAACCGCGACCGTGCCCGAGACCACCACGTACGGCTCAGCGGTCTGCGCGGAGGGGCGGAACCGGGTGCGGTAGCGGTCGATCGCCCCGAGCATCCGGTCCTCCCCGCGTGCGGCGGCGATGACCAGCGGCAGCCCAGCGTCGGCGGCCAGGTCGGCGCCCGCGCCGGTGGCCAGGACGAAGGCCGGGACGTGCAGGCCTTCGGCCGGCCGGGCGTGGACGTCGCGGTGCACCCGCTGCGAGCCGTCGAAGTAGCCGAGCAGCTCGGCCAGCTGGGCGCCGAAGTCGTCCGCGGCGTCCTTCTCCCGCCCGAGCGCCCGCCGGACCCCGTCGGTGAAGCCCACCGAACGGCCGAGCCCCATGTCGATCCGCCCGGGGAACAGTGCCGCCAGCACCCCGAACTGCTCGGCCACCACCATGGGTCGGTGGTTCGGCAGCATCACCCCGCCGGTGCCGACCCGGATCCGCGTGGTGGCCGCCGCCACCGCCGCGGCGAGCACCGTCGGCGCCGAACCGGCCACCCCGGGCACGCCGTGGTGCTCGGAGACCCAGAACCGGTGGTACCCCAGCCGGTCGATCTCCCGGGCGAAGGCCACCGTGTCCCGCAGCGCCTGCGCCGGCTCCTCGCCCCGTCTGGTGCGGGAGCGGTCGAGGACGGAGAGCCTGGTCGGGGGCGTAGCGCTGGTCACGTCGGTGGACAACACCCACCCGCCGCGCGGGCATTCCCCGCCGGGCCGGGGCCGCCGCCTCGGGCGACCCCGGCCCGCCGCCTCGGGCCCCGGGACAGGCCGCGAGCCTCAGTCCGTCACCGTGAAGTCCTGCGCCGCGCCGAGCCGGTGGAGCGAGTCCCGACCGGGGATCCCGTCCGCGGCCCCCGCCGTGTACCCGCACCGCCGCTGCCAGCCCGCGTACGCGGTGACCGTAAGACTGCCGAAGGAGCCGTCCACCCAGCGCTGTTCGAGCAACCCCTCGTCAGCCAGCGCCTGTTCGACGATCGCCACCTCGGCCCCGTACGTCAGGTGCCCCTGCTCGGCCCCCGGATCGCTGCGCGCCGCCGCCACCACGTGTGCCAGCGAGACGGTGCGCGGCCCGGGCAGGTAGCCGAGCAGCCGCCGCAGCGAGGCCTCGCCGGGAACGCCGTCCGCCGCCTGCCCCGTGTAGCCCAGGCTCTGCTGGTAGTCGGCATAGTTCTCGGTGTCCGCGTCCGTCCAGTCCGGCCCGGGCCCGGACCGGTAGTGGGCGCCGAAGCCGTGCCCGACCAGCGCCCGCCCGACGGTGGTCACCTGGTAGCCGTGGGCGCCGTAGCCGTACGCCAGGCCGTTGATACCGACCTGGTACCGGGCCGGACCGGAGTCCCCCGGCGGCACCGGGTACTGCCGCGAGGGCGGGGAGGGCGTGGAGCCGGAGCCGCCGGTGAAGGCGGGCCAGGAACCGGGATCGATGTGGTCGTTGAAGGGCACGTGGGCGTGGGCGTACCAGCCGCCGACGGTCTCCCAGACCCGCTCGTCGCGGTGCTCGGAGAAGTCGGTCGGACGGCCCATCGGCCACACGTCGGGCACGCCCCAGGAGGAGATCCAGGCATGGATCCGGTCCCAGCCCGCGCACGGGGTGTCGACCAGTCGCGGGTAGACGGTGCCCTGGTAGCGGCAGTACGGGAAGAACACCGCCTCGATCTGGATCACCACCCGCCCGGCGCGGTTGGTGCGGGTCGGGCTCTGGGCCGGGCTGAGCAGGCTCTTCGAGCGGGAGTCGGCCGGGAACAGCTGCGTCGTACGACCGCTGAACGGGTCCCAGACCAGGTGCGGCGCGTCACCGGCGCCGCTGCCGGTGAAGTACCCGACGAGGTCCTCGTAGCTGCACCAGTCCTGCGGTGCGGCGGCGGTCGCGTTGCGGTCCCAGGTGATGTGCGCGATGGCCTTCGGCGGGTACTGCTGGTCGGTCGGCGCGTGGTCGCCGAGGTCGTGGATCTCGGCACCGGGCAGCCACAGCTCGGGCATGCGGACTCCTCCGAACGGCGTAAGGACGTCACTCGGAAGTATCGGCACGTCCGCGTTCGGAATTGACCCCCGCGGCGAGACCCGCGGCGGCGAACCGCCCGGTCCCGCTCTGACATTCGGATCATCGACAGCAATTCGCCACCGCGTGCGAGCCGCTCACGCTCGGGGCTCACTCCACGCCGCCCACGGCGACCGCCCGGTCGAACCGAACCCGCCGTTCGCCCCCGACGTCCGGGAGCGGTTGCAGTTACGTCTCCGTTCAGCTCGACGGGGGTGTGGAGCGGCCGCCGGTCCGGGATCGTAGGGGCAACGACTCGTGCGGCGGGGGGAGTTGCCATGGGGGACGACCGGGACTTGGTAACGGGCGTGGCGGGGGCGCTGGTCCGGCTCGCCCAGGGGGCGGCCGGCGGGCCGGGGCAGGCGGTGGCCGAGGTGGTGCGGGCCCGGTTGCGGCTGATGCCGGAGGGGGCGCGGGCCGTGGCGGTGCTCGAGGCGAGCCCCCACGATCCGCGGGCCCGGGAGGGACTGACCGCCGCCGTCACCCGACTGCTGGCCACCGACGTGGCGTTCGCCCAGTACGTGGCGACCACCGACCTCGGAAGACCCGCCGACCCGACGACCGTCCAGCTACGGATGGGTCCGGAGGCGGATCCGGCGACCGTCCAGCTGCGAACGGACTCCTCGGGGCCGAGCACCGTCCAGCTCCGGGTCGATCCGGCGGTCGCCCGTGCCCAGGCCCTGGCCGCCCGGCGCGGCAACACCGCGATCATCGTCGCGCTGGCGCTGGTCCTGATCGCCGCCCTGGTCGCGCTCGGGATCCACCTCGGTTCGCGCCCGCTGCTGCATCCCAACGGCCCCGACTTCGCCCACGCCGCGCGGACCATCCGCGACCCCGCGCAGGTGCAGGGGGTGCTGCCGGACGTGGCGGCGATGCCGGGCGGCTGGCAGGTGGAGAGCGGGCCGCAGTCCGGGGCCGGTTCCGGGGCCGACGTGCCCTGTCTGCTCCCGGACGCCTGCGACCGGCAACTCGCCTACGCCACCGTGACCTTCCGTGCCGTACCCGTCCAGTCCGTGCAGTTCACCGTGGTCACCTTCGCCTCCCCCGAGACGGCCGGGCGGGCCTTCGCCGGCAGGCTCGCCCTCGTCGACGGCGAGGGCGACGCGACTGCGGTGACCATCCCCTCGATCGGCGACCAGAGCGCCGCCCGGGAGCGCGGTTCGTCGATGGCGGAGGCGCTGGTCCGGGTCGGCTCGACGCTACTGTACGTACGCGACCAGGGCCCGGGGGCGGCCGTCGCGACGCCCGCCCTGACCCTGTTCGCCCGGCTGCTCGCCGAGCGCGCCCAGCAGGCCCAGGACGGCCGCACCCCGGACGCGGCCTTCCACGCCGACGTCACCTGACCGACGAGGAGACCGCCGCCCGGCGGCACCACACGCCCCACGCACCCCACCCGCCCCGCAGGCCCCACCCGGCCTGCGGGGCGTTCCGTCTGCCGCCGCGCCCGCCATCCGACGCCCGGCCGCCCCTGTCCTCCGAATGCATGTATCGCTCTCTTGACTGGCGTCACGAGCGCGCCATACTGGCTCTACTCCCGCTCGCCCGATGAGGTGCCCGCCCATGGAGCTCTCCCCCTCAGCACATGTGGACACGTTCAGCCGCGACCATCTCCCGCCCTTCGACCAGTGGCCCGAACTCCTCTTCGAACTACCGGAGTTGGCCTACCCCGACCGCCTGAACTGCGCGGCCGCCCTGCTCGACGACACGATCGCCCGCCTCGGCCCCGACCGCCGCTGCCTGCTCACCCCCACCGACCGGTGGAGCTACGGCGACCTGCGCGACCACGCCGACCGGATCGCCCGGCTGCTGACCGACGACCTGGGTCTCGTCCCCGGCAACCGGGTGTTACTACGCGGCCCCAACACCCCCTGGTTGGCGGCCTGTTGGCTCGGCGTCCTGAAGGCCGGCGGGGTGGTCGTCACCACCGTGCCGCTGCTGCGCGCCACCGAGCTGACCGAGCTGATCCGAGTGGCCCGGCCCACCGTCGCCCTGTGTGACCACCGCTTCCTCGCCGAACTCCACCAGGCGAACGCCCCCGACCTGCGCGTACTCCCCTTCGGCGGCACCGGCCCCGAGGACCTCACCGTACGCTCCGCCACCCAGCCGCGCGGCTTCACCGCCGTGCCGACCGCCGCCGACGACGTCGCGCTGATCGCCTTCACCTCCGGAACCACCGGCCGGCCCAAGGCCACCCTGCACTTCCACCGCGACGTGCTGGCCAACGCCGACACCTTCTCCCGCCACCTGCTCCGCCCCACCCCCGACGACCTGTTCGCCGGCACCCCGCCGCTCGGCTTCACCTTCGGCCTCGGCGGCCTGCTGGTGTTCCCGCTGCGGGCCGGCGCCGCCAGCCTGCTGCTGGAGCAGGCCACGCCCGACCAGCTCGCCGAGCAGGTGGCCCGCCACGGCGTGAGCGTGCTGTTCACCGCGCCGACCGCCTACCGGACGATCCTGGCCGCCGGGCTGGCCGACCGGCTGGCCGGCGTGCGGCGCTGCGTGTCGGCCGGCGAGCCGCTGCCCGCCGCCGTCTGGGAGGCCTTCCACGAGGCCACCGGGAAACGGCTGATCGACGGCATCGGCGCGACCGAGCTGCTGCACGTGTTCATCTCGGCCGCCGACCAGGACATCCGCCCGGGCTCCACCGGCCGCCCCGTGCCCGGCTACCGGGCGGCGATCCTGGACGAGCACGGCGACCCGGTGCCGGACGGCCGGCCCGGCCTGCTCGCGGTCAAGGGCCCGACCGGCTGCCGCTACCTGGACGACGAGCGCCAGCGCGGCTACGTCCGCAACGGCTGGAACCTCACCGGAGACACCTACGTCCGCGACCGGGACGGCTACTTCTGGTACCAGGCGCGCCACGACGACATGATCGTCTCGGCCGGCTACAACATCGCCGGGCCCGAGGTGGAGCAGGCGCTCGCCGGCCACCCCGCGGTGGCCGACAGCGCCGTCGTCGGCTCGCCGGACGAACGGCGCGGCACGGTGGTCAAGGCGTACGTGGTGCTGCGCGAGGGCGTGTCCGCCGGGCCGGAGACGGTCAAGGAACTCCAGGACCACGTCAAGCGCACCATCGCACCGTACAAGTACCCGCGTGCCGTGGAGTTCGTCACCGAGCTGCCACGCACCCCGACCGGCAAGCTGCTGCGCGCCGAACTCCGCAGGAGGTCCGCCCTGAAACCCGCCAGCGTCACCATCGAGCGCCGGGTCGAGTGGTCCGACACCGACGCGGCCGGGCACTACCACTTCTCGGCCGTCCAGCGCTGGGCCGAGGCCGCGGAGGCGACACTGCTGCGCCGGCTCGGGCTGGCCGAGCTGTTCGGGCGGATCCCCCGGGTGCACTTCGAGGCGGACTACCGCGAGCGGCTCTGGTTCGGGGACGTGGTCCGCACCGAGCTGCGGGTGCTCCGGGTCGGCGGCTCCTCGCTGCACTACGCCTTCGAGGTGCACGGCCCGCAGGGGCTGGCCGCCAGCGGCCGGATGTCGGTGGTGCACGCCGCCCCGCACTCCAAGGGCGCCGAGCCCTGGCCCGCACCGGTGCGCCGGGCGCTGACCGAGGCCGGTCCGCAGCAGGCGGAGGTGCTGGCGTGACGACCGGGGCAGGCATGACGGGCGGAGCGGGTACGGCGGCCGGGGCAGGCATGACGGCCGCGGCCCGCCGGATCGCGGTGCTCGGCGCCGGCCCGGGCGGGCTCTACTTCGCCGCCCTGGCCAAGCAGTTGGCACCGCACCGGGAGATCACCGTGTTCGAACGGGACGCCCGGGAGGACGAGTTCGGCTTCGGCGTGGTCTTCTCCGACGAGACCCTGGACGGCATCGCCCAGGCTGACCCGGCGGTCTTCGCCGCGATCAGCACCGAGTTCGCCCGCTGGAGCGACATCGACATCCGCTACGCCGGGCAGGTCCGCACCAGCGGCGGCCACGGCTTCGCCGCCCTGGACCGCAACCGCCTGCGCGCCATCCTGCAACAGCGCTGCGCGGAGCTGGCGGTGGACGTGCGCTACCGCACGCCCGCCCCACCGGTCGAGCAGCTGTCAGCCGAATACGACCTGGTGGTGGCCGCCGACGGCATCCACTCCGCCACCCGGGCGGCCCACCCGGACACCTTCCGCACCGAGCTGGACGCGCGGGACTGCCGCTACATCTGGCTCGCCACCGACCGGGTTTTCGAGGCCTTCACCTTCATCGTCGAGGAGTTCGACTTCGGCGTGCTGCAGGTGCATGCCTACCCGTACAGCCCGACCCGCTCCACCTTCATCGTCGAGATCGCCGAGGACGCCTGGCGTCGCGCCGGCTTCGAGGCCTTCGCCGCCCGGGAGTTGGCACACGGCGAGAGCGACGAGGAGAGCGTGAACCGCTGCGCCGACCTGCTCGCCGGCCACCTGGACGGCCACCGGCTGATCCCCAACGCCTCCCGCTGGATCCGCTTCACCACGGTACGGAACGCCAGTTGGCGCCACCGCAACGTGGTGCTGCTCGGTGACGCCGCGCACTCCGCGCACTTCTCGATCGGCTCGGGCACCAAGCTGGCCCTGGAGGACGCCCTTGCCCTGGCCGCCGCGCTGAGCGAACAGCCTACCCTGGACGGCGCCCTGGCCGCCTACGAGGCCGAGCGCCGGCCGGTGGTCGAGTCCACCCAGCGGGCCGCACAGGCCAGCCTGGAGTGGTTCGAGACCGTCGGGCGTCGCACCGGGCAGGGCATCGACCAGTTCGCCTTCAACCTGCTCACCCGCAGCCGCCGGGTCACCTACGGCAATCTGCGCGCCCGCGACCCCGCCTTCGTGGACGCGGTGGACGCCGCCGTCGGCGGCTCGCCCGGGGTGCCGCCGATGTTCCGGCCGCTGAAGCTCGCCGCGCTGGAGCTGCGCAACCGCGTCGTGGTGCCCCCACTCGCCACCTTCACCTCCCCCGACGCGCAGCCCAGCGCCTTCGACCGGGCCCAACTGACCGCCCACGCGCTCGGCGGCGCCGGACTGGTGCTCGCCGGAATGACGGCCGTCAGCCCCGAGGGCCGGGCCACCGACCGCTGCCCCGGGCTGTGGAGCGACCGCCAGGAAGCGGCCTGGACCGAACTCCGCGACGCCGTACGGGCGGTGAGCGACACCCCGGTCGGCCTCCAGCTCACCCACGCCGGCCGCCGGGCCGCGACGACCGTGCCGGGACCGGACGGCATCGGCCGCCCGCTCGCCGAGGGCTGGCCGCTGCTCGCCGCCTCGCCACTGCCCTGGGACGCCGACAGCCCGACCCCGCACGAGGCCAACGAGGTCCAACTCGCGGCCGTCACCGCCGACTTCGCCGCCTCCGCCGAGCGGGCCGCCCGGGCCGGATTCGACGTGCTGGAGCTGCAGTTCGGCCACGGGCACCTGCTCTCCTCCTTCCTCTCCCCACTCACCAACCACCGCACCGACCACTACGGCGGCCCGCTCGCCCACCGGCTGCGGCTGCCGCTGGAGGTGCTGGCCGCCGTCCGCGCCGTCTGGCCCGCCGGCCGGCCGCTGCTGGTGCGGATCTCGGCCGCCGACTGGGCCCCCGGCGGCACCACCGAGGCCGAGGCGGTGGCGATCTGCCGCGCGCTGGCCGACGCCGGCGCGGACGCCCTGGACGTGTCCACCGGCGAGGTCGTCTCGCACCAGCGGCCGCCGTACGGACGCGGCTACCAGACGCCGTTCGCCGAACTGATCCGCGCCGCCACCGGGCTGCCCACCGTCGCGGTCGGCGCGATCTCCGGGCCCGACGACGCCGACTCCGTGCTGCTGGCCGGCCGCGCCGACCTGGTCGCGATCGGCCGCGCCCACCTCCACGACCCGCTCTGGACCCTGCACGCCGCCGCCGACCAGGGCTACACCGGCCCGGGCGCCCGCTGGCCCGAGCCGTGGCGGGCGGGCAGCCGCAAACCGCCCGGCCCCGGCGCCGACCGGGTCGCCCCGCGGCTGCACCTGCTGCGCGAGCCGGCCCCACCCGTCCACCGCCGCTGGCTGCCCGTTCGAGCCGAGGAGTGAGCATGCCGGACCTGCCCCGCTTCACGGCCGCCGCCGTGCAGGCCGCCCCGGTCTACCTGGACCCGGTCGCCACCGTGGACAAGGCCGTCGCCCTGATCCACGAGGCCGCCGACCACGGCGCCGAACTGGTGGTCTTCCCCGAGGTCTTCGTCCCCGGCTACCCCTACTGGAACTGGACGATGACCCCGGTGCAGGGCTCGCCCTGGTACGAGCGGCTCTATCGCGCCGCCGTGGACGTCCCCGGCCCGTACGTGGACACCCTGCGGGCCGCCGCCCGGCAGACCGGGGTGGTGCTGGTGATCGGCGTCAACGAGCGCGGCCGGCACAGCCTCGGGGTGCTGTACAACACCCTGCTGATCATCGGCTCGGACGGCGAACTCCTCGGCGTGCACCGCAAACTGGTACCCACCTGGGCCGAGAAACTGACCTGGACCCAGGGCGACGGCAGCTCGCTGAAGGTCCACCGCACGGCCGTCGGCCCGCTCGGCGCGCTGGCCTGCGGCGAGAACACCAACACCCTGGCCCGCTTCACCCTGCTGGCCCAGGGCGAACTGGTCCACGCGGCGAGCTACATCGCCCTGCCGGTGGCTCCCGAGGACTACGACATGGCCGAGGCGATCGCGCTGCGCGCCGCCGCCCACTGCTTCGAGGGCAAGCTGTTCACCGTGGTCTCCTGCTCCACGATCTCACCCGAGATGGTGGAGCTGATCGCCGGCGAGGACCAGCAGGTCCGCAAGCAGCTCGCCCGCCCGCGCAACGCGCTCTCCGGCATCTTCGGCCCGGACGGCCGGGCGGTCACCGAGCCGCTGGTGGACGAGGAAGGCATCGTCTACGCCGAGATCGACCTCGGCCGCTGCATCCAGCCCAAGCAGATGCACGACATCGTCGGCCACTACAACCGCTTCGACGTGTTCCGGCTGCACGTGGACAACCGCCCGCTGCGACCCCTGGTACTCCCCGAGGAGGAGACATGACCGGCGAAAACAGCTACGACGACGACCGGATCGGCCGCGCGAGGGTCAACGACAGTCCCGAACTGCTGGCCTACTACGAGGAGTTGGCCAAGCACGAGGCCGGCGCCCTGTGGACGGTGGCGAACGAGATCGAGCCCTGGTACCCGCAGCCCCGGTCCGTCCCGGTGCTCTGGCGCTACGCCGACCTGCGCCCTCTGGTCCGCAAGGCGCTCCCACTGGTGAAGGCCGACGACGCCGGCCGCCGGGTGGTGATGCTGGTCAACCCGGGCCGCCGCGAACTCAGCGCCGCCGTCGGCCTGTTGTACACGGGTCTGCAGATCATGGGCCCCGGCGAGGCGATGACCGCGCACCGCCACCAGGCCTCCGCGCTGCGCTTCGTCCACGAGGGCGCCGGCGCCTGGACCGTCGTCGACGGGCAGAAGCTCAAGGTCGGCCCGCGCGACTTCGCGATCACCCCCAACAACACCTGGCACGAGCACGGCAACGAGGCCGAGGACAACCCGGTGATCTGGCAGGACGGCCTGGACATCCCGCTGGTCAACACCCTCGACGCCAACTTCTACGAGGTCCACCCCGAGCTCTACCAGCGGCCCGGCCCGGTGGTGAACTCCTCGCTGCTCAGCTACGGCGGCAACCTGCTCCCGTACGGCGTCGAGAAGTGGACCCGGCCGTACTCCCCGCTGCTCGGCTGGCCCTGGGAGCCCAGCTACCACGCGCTGTGCCAACTCGCCCGCGCCACCGAGGGATCGCCCTACGACGGCGTGGTGATGGAGTACACCAACCCGGTCACCGGCGGCTCGGTGATGCCCACCATGGCCGCTCACCTGCAACTCCTGCGCCCCGGCCAGGCCACCCGCGCCCACCGGCACACCGGCTCGGTGGTCTACACCGCGGCCAAGGGACGCGGCGTCTCGGTGATCGCGGGGCAGCGCTTCGAGTGGCAGCAGGGCGACATCTTCGTCGTCCCGTCCTGGGCCTGGCACGAGCACGCGAACCTCGACCAGGGCGAGGACGCCTGCCTGTTCTCCTTCAACGACTTCCCGGTGATGCACTCGCTCGGCCTCTACCGCGAGGAGGCCTACCCGGACCACGACGGACACCAGCCCACCACCGCCTCGTAACACCCGACACGGGAGCACCGCAACCATGCATCTGCTGACCTACTGCGCCGACGGCGACGACACCCCGCGCCTCGGCGCCCGGATCGGCACCGACCGGGTCGCCGACCTGACCTCCCTCGCCACCGCCGCCGGGGCCCGACTCCCGAGCGACCTGCTCGGGTTGATCCGGGCCGGGGCGCCCGCGCTGGCCACCGCCCGCGAGCTGCTCGCCGCAACGCCGGACACCCGGCCGCTCGCCGAGGTCTCGCTGCGCGCCCCGCTGCGTCCGGGCAAGATCATCGGCATCGGCCTCAACTACGTGGAGCACGTGGCCGAATCGCACCGCAGCCTGGACACCGAGCGCGAACTCCCGGACCGCCCGGTCCTGTTCGGCAAGCCCGCCACCGCCGTCACCGGGCCGGGCCAGCCGATCCTGCACAACGCCGACCTCACCAAGCAGCTCGACTGGGAGTGCGAACTCGCGGTGGTGATCGGCGAACCCGCCTACCGGGTAGCCGAACAGGACGCCCTGCGGCACGTGTTCGGCTACAGCATCGTCAACGACATCAGCGCCCGCGACCAGCGCCGCTCCGGGCAGTGGTTCTTCTCCAAGGGCCAGGACAGCTACGCGCCGTTCGGCCCGGGCGTGGTCACCGCCGACGAGATCCCCGACCCCCAGCGGCTCGACCTCTCGCTGCGGGTCAACGGCGAGCTGCGGCAGAACTCCAACACCCGGTACATGCTGTTCGGCATCGCCCGGCTGATCGCCGACATCTCCTCCGGCATGACCCTGGAACCGGGCGATGTGATCTCCACCGGCTCCCCCTCGGGGGTGGGCGCCGGGATGGTCCCGCCGCAGTTCCTGCAGCCCGGCGACCTGGTCGAGGCCACCATCGAGCGAATCGGCACGCTCGCCAACCCCGTGATCGACGCCCGCTGAGCGCCCGCAGAGTGCCCGCAGAAAGGAGCACCCGCTGATGCCGACGTACCGGATCGGCCAGATCGTCCCGAGTTCCAACGTCACCATGGAAACCGAGGTCCCCGCCCTGCTGCGGGCCCGCGAGGCGGTCGCCCCCGATCGGTTCACCTTCCACTCCAGCCGGATGCGGATGACCAGGGTCACCCCCGAGCAACTGCGCGCCATGGACGCCGAGTCCGACCGCTGCGCCGCCGAACTCTCGGACGCCCGGGTCGATGTGATCGGGTACGCCTGTCTGGTCGCGGTGATGGCCACCGGCCCCGGCTACCACCGCGAGGCCGAGCAAAGGCTGCACCGGCGCACGGCCGAGAACGGCGCGCCCGCGCCCGTGGTCACCAGCGCCGGCGCCCTGGTCACCGGCCTGCACACGCTCGGCGCCAAGAAGGTCGCCATGGTCACCCCGTACCTGCGGCCACTGGCCCGTACGGTGGTCGACTACCTCGCCCAGGAGGGCATCGAGGTGCTCGACCACGCCGCCCTGGAGATCGCCGACAACCTCGACGTGGCCGCCCACGACCCGGCCCGGCTGCCCGCGATCGCCAAGGGCCTCGCGCACGCCGAGGCCGACGCCGTGGTGCTCTCCGCCTGCGTGCAGATGCCCTCGCTGTCGGCCGTCGAGGAGGCCGAGCAGCAGCTCGGCAAGCCGGTGGTCTCGGCCTCGATCTGCACCACCCACCAACTCCTGCGCGCCCTCGGCCTGCCCGCCTTCGCCCCCGGCGCCGGGCACCTGCTGTCCGGCGCTTACGCATAGCTGCCCGTGCGCGGTCACCTGCGCACGGGCTCCCGCGCGCGGACACCCGCACCCGGAACGCGACACCGCCGCTATGATCACCACCAGCCGTCGGGGAGGAGGGCCCAGGCATGTCGGAGAGCGCGCCCCGGCCCAGCTCCCTGATCCACACCATCTACGGCGAGTACGTCCGCCGCCTCGGCGGCTGGATATCGATCGCCGACCTGATCGCGCTGATGGCCGAACTGGACGTCGACGGCCCGGCCGTCCGCTCGGCGATCTCCCGGCTGAAGAAGGCCGGCACCCTGCTCCAGGAACGCCGCACGGGCACCGGCTACCGGCTCGACCCCGCGATGGACCCGGTGTTCGAGGAGGGCGACCGGCGGATCTTCCACAGCCTGGAGCCCGCCGAACTCGCCGACGGCTGGGTGGTGGCGGTCTTCTCGGTGCCCGAGTCCGAACGCGCCCACCGCCACCAGCTGCGATCCCGGCTCAGCTGGCTCGGCTTCGGCAACGCCGCCCCCGGCGTCTGGCTGGCGCCCGCCCGGCTACTGCCCGACGCCCGCCGCCTGCTGGAGCGCCTCGGGCTGAGCGCCTACGTCCACCTCTTCCTCTCCGCCGAGTACGCCGGCTTCGCCGAACTCCGGACGGCGGTGGCGAGTTGGTGGGACCTCCCGGCGATCGAGGCGCAGTACGCGGCCTTCACCGACGCCTGGCGCCCGGTCGCCGACGAGCTGCGCGGGCAGGAGCGGACCGACCCGGTCCAGGCGTTCCGGGACTACGTGCCGATGCTCACCGAATGGCGCCGGCTGCCCTACCTCGACCCCGGCCTGCCCGCGCCGCTGCTGCCCGCCGACTGGAACGCCGTCCCGGCCCGCGCCGTGTTCACCGAGTTGCACGGACGGCTCGCCGAGCCCAGTCTGCGATACGTCGAGAAGGTCACCGGGCTGTCCCACTCCCAGGAGCCGCCATGTCCGACGGAAAGACCGACCACTCCCCCGCCGACCTGCTGATCCGCGCCGCCGCCGTCCACACCCTCGACCCCGGTCGGGCCCCCGGCGAGCCGCCGCAGCGGGCGATCGCCGTCACCGGCGGCCGGATCACCGCCCTCTCCCCCGAGCCCGCCGGCCTGGACGCCCTGATCGACCCCGGCACCGAAGTGGTGGACGCCCCGGACGCGACGGTGCTGCCGGCCTTCGACGACACCCACACCCACCTGATCATGGCGGGCCACAGCGTCCACGGCGTCCCCGTCCACCGCGCCCACGACCTCGCCGAGTTCCTCGACCTGATCCGCGAGCGCGCCGCCCGCACCCCCGCCGGGGAGTGGATCCGTACCACGGTCAACTGGCAGGAAGTGCTGCTGGCCGAGCAACGGATGCCCACCACCGAGGAGTTGGACGGCGCCACCGCCGACCACCCGGTGCTGGTGCGCCGTGGCGCGTACAACATGGTGCTCAACTCGCCCGCGCTGCGCCTGGCCGGGATCACCGATGCCACCGAGCCGCCGCCCGGCGGGGTGATCGAGCGCGACGACCGGGGGCGGCTGACCGGCCGGCTGATCAACCGGGCGATCGAGCCGGTCGAACGGGTGCTGCCGCGCCCGACCCTCGCCGAGCGGATCGAGGGCCTGCGCGCGGCCTCCGCCGACTACGCCGCCACCGGGATCGGTACCGTTCGGGACTGCCTGGTGCCGGTGGAGGACCTCGACGTGCTGCACGCGGCCCGCGCCGAGGGCGCGCTCGCCGTGCGGGTCCGGGCGCTGGTCTCCGGCTTCGCCGCCCGCACGCCGGAGCAGGTGGACGCGCTGCTGGACCGGATGGACGACTGGCGGGCGGCCGGCCGGGACGACGACCGACTCCGCGTGTGGGGCGTCAAGTTCGGCATCGACGGTGGATTCGAGGCGGGCGCGCTGGAGCAGCCGTACCAGGGGCAGCCCTGCTACCACGGGCGGCTGCTCTGGGAGCCCGGGGACCTGCTCGCGGCGGTGGACCGGGTGGTCGGGCGCGGCTGGCGGGTCGGCGTGCACGCCTGGGGCGATCGCGGCCTGCGGGTGCTGCTGGACGTCTTCGAGCAGGTGGTGAAGCGCCGCCCGGGCCTGCCGCCCGGCACCCTGGTGGTCGAGCACGGCGGGTTGGCCCGGGCCGACCAGCGGGCCCGGGCGATCGCGCTCGGCGTGCCGGTGACCGTGCAGCACCCGCTGCTGCACGACGGCGCGCTCGCCCAGCAGCGGACCTGGGGCGAGGAGCGCACCGCGGCACTGTTCCCGCTGCGCGAGTGGCTGGACGAGGGAGCGCAGCTCTCGGCGGGCTCGGACTTCCCGGTCGGCCCGTACGGGGCGATGGTGTCGGTGTGGGGGATGACCACCCGCGACACCACGGCCGGGGTGGTCGGCCCGGAGCACGCGATCGGGCGGGCCGAGGCGATCGCGCTGCACACCGTGAACGCCGCCCGGCTGACCGGCGAGAGCGCCGAGCGCGGCTGCCTGCGGCCGGGCGCGCTCGCCGATCTCACGCTGTGGCCGCTGGATCCGCTGAGCTGTCCGGTGGACGCGCTGCGCGAGCTGCGGCCCGCCCGTACGGTGGTCGGCGGACGGACGGTGCACCGGAGTTGACGGATGGTCAGATGTCGCCGTTGCGGGTCGGCACTCAGGCCGCGATGAGCTCCCGCAGGTCGACGCCGCGGTGCAGCGCGCGCAGGTCCTCGTGCAGGGTGGACGGCGGGACGACGAGCACGCCGCACGGCGCGTGGTCGAGGCAGTAGCGGCTGACCGAGCCGCGCAGCAGCCGGCGCAGTCGTCCACGCGTCGTGCCGTGGCGGCCGGCGCTGATCACCAGCAGGTCGCCCGGCCGGTCGGCCAGCTCGGCGAGCACCTGACCGGCCTCGCCGCGCATGACCAGCGGCCGCACCGGCACGCCGACCGGCAGGCCGCCGAAGGCCTGCTCCAGTGCGCGCTCCAGCCGGGCCTCGGCGGCTTCCTGCCAGGCGCGCAGCAGCGGCGGGCAGGGCCGGGCGCGGTAGTTGCGCTCGCCGCCGACCGGGGTCCAGGCGAGCACCGGGACCAGCACGGCCTGCCGGGCGCGGGCCTCCTCGGCCGCCCGGTGCAGGGCGGTGAGACTGTGCAGCGAGCCGCTGACTCCGACGATGACGCGCGCGACGGGCGACATGATCCTTCACTTTCCGATTCCAAGACGGTTCCGTGTCTGCGATTATGCTGCCACTATCTCGCCATTGCCTGCAAATCGAAGGCATTAACTGAATATCGCCTTGCATCAACCGATGGATGGCCCGGCTGCCCCCTCGGCCGGTCGGACCTCCTGCAACAGCCCCCAGGTGAAGTCGGCCGTCCACGCGCGCACCCGCCCGTCCGCGTCCGGCGCCTCGAAGTCCAGCTGGAACCGGGTCGGCGCACTCCCCTCGCGCGGCACGGCCCCCGGGAAGGCGGCGCCCACATCGCCCACCACGCAGCCCCACGGCGCCAGGTCCGCCCGCGTCCGCAGCACGAGGGCAGGAGCACCGACCGCCCGGACCAGCCACTCGTTCAGCAGCGGCGCACCGATCCCCGCCGGGCCGAGCAGGATCTCGAAGCGCAGCTCGGGCCAGAGCGGCAGCGCCCACTGCCGCGCCACACATGCCAGATCCCCGATCCGCCGCGGCAGGCTCAGCTCCGCCGGCCCCAGCACCGCGGTGTACCGGGCGGCGCCGCGCGGGAACCGGGGCGCGCGGACCATCGCCTGCCAGCGCTTGTTCGCCTCCCGCATCGAGGCACGCGTGGCACCGAGCCGCCGCACCGCGTCCTCGACCAGTTCGGGGTGGTGGTCGGCCATCCGACGCAGCAGTACGAGCTGGAACTCGGTGACCCCGAAGCCGTTGATCGCCATGGCGGCAGGCTAGCGGCCGGATGGAGAGCCCGCCCGTAGCTCCGGCCGGGCATCAGCGGGGAGTACGTGGAGATGCCCGCGCACATCAGCGGGGCAGCCTCGTCCAAGGGGAGAGCCCCGGGGACGCGGACGACGAAGTCGTCATTGACCACGATGTGCGTGGAGTAGCCACCCTGGGTGAGCGTGCCGTCCTTGTCGACGGAGCCGTACGTGAGGGTGTTGCCCTTCAGGCAGTACTGCTCCTCGCCCCTCAGGCAGGGCGCGCACTCCCGGCAGGAGTCGACCATGCAGCCGACGCCGACGCGGTCACCGACGGCGTACCTGGTGACCTCGGAGCCGGCCTCGGCGACGAAGCCGGCGATTTCATGGCCGGGGACCACGGGACAGGAGGCAGGACCCCACTCGCTGCGCACGTTGTGGATGTCCGAGTGGCAGATACCGACGTACTCGATCTCGATCAGGACGTCGTGCGGGCCGACGTCCCGTCTCTAGACGGTCGTGGGGGTGAGCGGTTCGGTCGCGGACGTCGCGGCGTAGGCGGGAACGGTGAGCACGTCGTCTCTCCCGTACGTTCGAGGGTGCGTGCCGAGCAAGGGCGGAATGCCCGCGTGCCTTCGTGCCGGTCCACAGGTGACACATCCACCCTGCGCCACAACCCGGGCCAGAGCCACCTGGGCGGGGTGGCGGCCGGCAGCCGTTCCGGCCGGTGGTGGCGCGCATCGTGATCGGTGCGGGCCGAGACCAGATCGTTCGAGACGAGACGGTGAGCGACGGAACCAATTGTTCGAGCAGGTGTTCGATTCAGGGCGTAGGCTGGCTCCATGCACAGCACCGTCCACCTCCAGCCCTCGCTGTTCGACGACGGCGACACCGGGGGCGTCCGCCTCGGCCCGCTCGACGGCCTGCGACGGCTGGCGCTCGGCGACGGCGCCTGGCTGGACGTGCTGCCCGGCTGGCTGCACGGAGCGGACGAGCTGTTCGAACAGCTGGCCACGACGGTGCCCTGGCGGGCCGAGCGGCGCGAGATGTACGAGCGGACGGTCGACGTCCCACGGCTGCTCGCCTCCTACTCGGCGGAGGCCGAACCGCCGCACCCCGTCCTCGGCGCGGCCCGCACGGCACTGAGCAGGAACTACGCGCCGGAACTCGGCGAGCCGTTCCGCACCCTCGGGCTCTGCTACTACCGGGACGGCCGGGACAGCGTGGCCTGGCACGGCGACCGGATCGGGCGCGGCGCCCGCGAGGACACCATGGTGGCGATCCTGTCGGTCGGCGAGCCGCGCACGCTGGCACTGCGGCCACGCGCCGGCGGCGGAGCCGTCGTCCGCCGACCGCTCGGCCACGGCGACCTGGTGGTGATGGGCGGCTCCTGCCAGCGCACCTGGGAGCACGCGATCCCGAAGACGGCCCGCCCGGTGGGCCCGCGGATCAGCATCCAGTTCCGCCCGTACGGGGTCGCCTGAGGCCCCCGCTTGCCGCCCGCCCGCCGGGCGCGGAGGCTGACGAGTGGGCCGATGGCACCAGGAGGGCGGCATGCCGAAGGCGGGCCGGTACCACGAGGGCGTCCCGTGCTGGGTCGTGCTGACGACCCCGGACGTCCCGCGCGCGCAGCGCTTCTACGGCGCGCTGTTCGCCTGGGAGTTCGTCCCGACCGGCCCCGGCGAGGCCGTCGCCACCCGCCACGGCGCGCAGGTCGCGGCGATCGCCTCCGCACCCCGGGCGGCGTCCGCCGCCTGGAGCACGTACCTCGCCTGCGCCGACCTGAGCCGTACCGTCGCGCTGATCCGTGCCACCGACGGGCGGATCGCCCGCGAGCCGTACGAGGTGCCCGACCAGGGCCGCGCCGCCCTCGCCGTCGACCCGCTCGGCGCGCCCTTCGGCCTGTGGCAGGGGGACGCCGTCGACGGCGCCGGGCTGGTCAACGAGCCGGGCACGCTCGCCTGGAACGAGCACCTCTCCCCCGACCCGGACGCCGCCCGCGCCTTCTACCGCGAGGTCTTCGGCTACGGCTACGACCGCCCGCGCGCGGGGCACACCCTCGCCCGGGTCGCGGGCCTGCCCGCCTGCGGGATCGGCCCCTCCGACCCCCCGCGGGCCGGCGCCGCCTGGCGCACCCACTTCGGCACCGCCGACGTCGACCGCGCCGCCGCCCGACTCCACACCCTCGGCGGCAGCGTCCTCACCGACCCCGAGCCCACGCCCTTCGGCCGCTCGGCCCTGGTCCGGGACGACGCCGGCGCGGAGTTCGTCCTGATCGCCGTCCCGTCCGACGAGTCCGCGGAGGCCGCCTGAGACGACCGGTCACTTCCTGGGAGCCGAGGGGAAACGCGAACGGGGCCCGGTACCTGAGTAGGTACCGGACCCCGTCCGACCGTGGAGCGCCAGGCCCGGGTTGCACGGACTCTCCCTACTGAAAGTAGGACGTGCTCTGGTAGCACCGCTGACGCCTGACGAGGAATCATCTCCCTCGCGACAGGAAGTACAGTACCAGTTCCATGATCAGGCACCGAATCGGAGGGGAACCCGGCATGACGAGCACTCAACCTGAGGTCGTTCCGTACGCGGACGGACGCCTGCTGGACGTCCACCGCCCGACCGCCGGCGCCGCCGGACCCGCCCCGGTCGTGCTGCTCTGGCACGGCTCGGGCCCGGACGAGCGCGACGTGATGGCGACGCTCGCCCAGGAGGCCGCCGGGCTCGGCCTGCTGGTGCTCGTCCCGGACTGGCGCTCCGACCGCGAGGACCGCGGTCGCGCCGACCTGCTCGCCTCGCTCGCCTTCGCCCGCCGCAACGCCGCCGCGTACGGCGGGGATCCGGAGCGCTTCGTGCTGGCCGGCTGGTCGCTCGGCGGCCGGGAGGCGGTCGCCGTGGCCACCCACCCCGACACCCCCGCCGAGCTGCGTCCCACCGCCGCCGTCGGCATCGCCTCCGCCTACGGCCGCCCGGCCGCCACCACCGGCGACTGCCCGCTCGACCTCCTCGCCGCGAGCCCGTCCCCGGTCCCGATCCGGCTGGTGCACGGCACGACGGACGAGGTGGTTCCGGCGGAAATCACCCGCCAGTTGCACGCCGTCGTACCGACCGCCGAGCTGCTCGAACTCCCCACCGACCACGCCGGCGTGATCATGACCGCCTACAGCCCCGAGGCCCAACGCTGCCTGCCCGCCACGGACCCCGACACCCTGAACGCCGGTCGCCGGACCGCCGCCGTCCTGGCCCGGGCCGCCGGCCTGCCGTAGCCGGACCGCCGTAGCTGCCCGGTCACAGCCGGCCGGCACCGTCGGCGCCCCGGGGCTCAGTTCCCCGCCACCAACTCCCTCAGCCCGTGCCCGCGTTCCAGCGCCTCCAGGTCCCGCTGGAGCGGCGGGCGCGGCACGGTCAGCACCGGGCAGGTGGCGTGCCGCACGCAGTAGGCGGTGACCGACGGCCGGATCAGCCGGGACAGGCGGCCGCGCTCACGGCCCGCGCCGAGCACCAGGACGTCCCCGGGCCGGTCGGCGCTGCGCACCAGGGTGTGGGCGGTGTCCCCGCGGACGGCCTGGCAGCGCAGCCGGGCGCCGGCGTGGCGACCGGCGAAGGCCTCGTCGAGTGCCTGCCGCAGTCGCGCGACGGCGGCGTCGCGGCCGGCGTTGAGCACCGGCGGGCAGACCGAGCGGCGGTATCCGAGCTCGTCGCCGGGCGGGGTCCAGCACAGCACCGCGAGCACCTCGACGTCCGCGCGCCGGGCCTCGGCGACCGCGCGGTGGAGGGCGGCCAGGCTGCCGAGCGAGCCGCTGACGCCGACCACGATCCGGCCCTCGTCCGCTCCCGTGTCCGCCATGGCCCGCCCCTTCCGCTCCGTCCGCGTCACCGAACCGACCCGCGCCGTGCTCCTCGTCCGACCGACGCACGCCGCCTCCACCAGCCCGGCCACGCCGTCTCCGTACGACCGGACCGGGCCGCGTCACCCCAGCAAAGCCGCCCGCGCCCCGCCCGCCCTGCCCGTTGACACGGCCCTGACGCCGCACCCGACGTTCCGTACGCGTCCCTGATGCGCCCGGGGTCGGTCAGGCCTCCGGTGCCTGCGCCTCCCACAGGTCGGCGAACATCCGGTCCAGGTGCTCCTCGCCGATCGGCGGGACCGGCAGCGGGTGGGTGGCCTGCGCGCGGAAGCCGTCCAGCAACAGTGCGAGGTAGCGGCGCCAGAGGTCGGGGCGCAGTTCGGTGGCGGCGGGCAGGGCGCGGCAGAGCGGGCCGAGCAGGAAGAGCAGGTCCATGGTGACCACGTCGCGCCGCATGGTGCCCTGCTCCTGGGCGCGGGTGATCAGGACGCCGACGGTGACGGCGTGTCCGCGGCTGATCTCGGTCATTCCGGGCATGGCCGGAATGGCCTGGGTGACCAGGTCGTTGATGCCCCGGTCGGCGGCGACGAGCTCGAAGATCCGCCCGAAGTAGCGTTCCAGGCCGGTCCAGGCGTCCTCGGCGGCGAGCGCCTCCTCCCCCGCCGTGGCCAGGCCGGCCCCGGCGTCCGCGAAGACCTCGGCGATCAGCGCCTCGCGGGTCGGGAAGTGCCGGTAGAGGGTGGCGTTGCCGACGCCGGCCTCCTTGGCGATCTGGTCCAGGGGGACGTCGAGGCCGTGTCGGGAGAACATCTCGCGGGCGGCGGCGAGCAGCAGGTCCCGGTTGCGCTGCGCGTCGCGCCGGAGCCGTCCCGGGGGGTTCGCGCTGCTCGGTGCCATGCCCCGACCCTAGCAACCGCGCGGCCGCCCGGTGTTCGGCGGCTCGTCACCGGCACCGGCGCCGGCAACTACCCTACGAGGAAACGGAGAAGCCGCTTCCGATGCGGCTGGAGAGTACGGGGGGAAAGATGGCCACAGTGGTGGAGTTGCGGTACTACCCGGTGAAGGGCTGCGCCGGGGTGGTGGCGGAACAGGCGGAGCTGACCCGGGCCGGCCTGGCCCACGACCGCTCGTTCATGGTGGTGGACACGGAGGGCGTGTTCCGTTCCCAGCGGCGGGACCGGCTCCTGGCGACCGTCCAGCCGACGGTCCTCGGGGGCGACCGGCTGGCTCTCGCCGCGCCCGGGGTGGAGCCGGTGGAGTTCGCTGTCGACACCGAGGGCCCGCGCCGCGAGGTGCGGATGTTCGACACGCCGTACGCGGCCGTCGACCAGGGCGAGGAGGCCGCCGGGTGGCTCTCCGAGGTGCTGGGCGCGCCCAGCCGGCTGGTCCGGGTGCCGCCGGAGCACGACCGGGTGACCGACGGACTGACCCCGGGGACGTCCGGGTTCGCGGACAGCTCCGCCGTGCACCTGCTGTCGCGTTCCTCCCTGGACGACTTCAACGCGCGCTCGGACGGGGCTCCGCTGCCGGTGGACCGGTTCCGCCCGAACCTGGTGGTGGACGGCTGGCCGGAGCCGCACACCGAGGACCTGCTCCGCCGGTTCACCGTCGGCGGCGCGGAGTTGGGCTACACGAAGCTGGCGATCCGCTGCGCGGTGACGCTGGTGGACCAGTCGACCGGCGCCAAGGCCGGCCCGGAGCCGCTGCGCACGCTGGCCCGCTACCGCCGCGCGGCGGCCGGCGGCGTGGCGTTCGGCAGCAAGTTCGCGGTGGTGCGGCCGGGCACGCTGCGGGTCGGGGACGAGGTGGCGGTGAGCGCCTGGGGGCCGTCCGACCTGTAGGGCCGGTCCCGGTACGCCCGTGGCCCCGGCGGGAAAGTTCGCCGGGACCGCGGTCGTGCCGGGGGTGTCAGCAGGTCTGGTCGATCAGGGAGAACGTGGCGTAGTGGTCGCCGGTGTAGTAGTCCTCCTGGTACTGCTGGCCGGTCACGATCCGGCGGGCACCGCGGGTCGGGGCGCCCGGGGTGATGACGGTGTACTCGTGGTAGTACCCGTAGGACTGGCCGGGCAGGACGCTGTCTCTGTTCTGGAACACCACGCCGTCCTGCGAGTACGGGAACGGCCCGTCGGAGGCGATCAGGTTGAGGGTGTCGGTGGCCTCCGGCGGCAGGGTGGACAGGCACACCGTGCCGCTCACGTCGGCGTGCGCGTCGGTGGCGACGGCGACGGGGGCGAGGGTCATCATGGCGACGGCGGTGATGGCGGCAGCGCGAGACTTCCACGCGCGTAGAGTGCGGGTCATGTCGACCAGTGTGGCGGGCCACCGACAACTCCGGAACCCCTGAGTCAACTTTTTACCGACGGGTAACTCTCTTGCCCCATCAGGGACTTCAGCCGTATGCCCACCCCGGGGCGACTCGCCCCGAAGCCGTCCACGAACCGCCCGCACCATCCTTGGGTCGACCGCCATCGAACTACTGCGAGCGCCGTTGTCGGCCTGCTCACACCTTCACATCCCTCCCACAACGCGACATCGGCGCCGCATAGAGTGGCGCACCGTGTCGGGCCGGAACGATCTCTGACGGGGTGGACATGGGTACGGGAACGGGCACTTCGCTGACGGCGCACCAGCTGATCGGACTGCTGGTCGACCCGGGGAGTTTCCAGGGCTGGGACGAACCGCCGGCCGTCGATCAGGCCGACCCCGGCTACCGCGCCTCGCTCGACCGCGCCCGCGAACGCACCGGCCTGGACGAGGCCGTGCTCACCGGCCTCGGCCGGATCGACGGCCGGCCGGTCGCCCTGGTCGCCTCCGAGTTCGGCTTCCTCGGCGGCTCCATCGGCGTCGCCACCGCCGAACGGATCACCCGGGCCGTCGAACGCGCCACCGCCGAGCGACTGCCGCTGCTCGCCCTGCCCGTCTCCGGCGGCACCAGGATGCAGGAGGGCTCGGCGGCCTTCCTCTGCATGCTCCGCATCACCGCCGCCGTCCAGGCGCACCGCGCGGCCGGCCTCCCCTACCTCACCTATCTGCGCAACCCCACCATGGGCGGGGTCTTCGCCTCCTGGGGCACGCTCGGCCAGCTGGTCTTCGCCGAGCCCGGCGCCCGGCTCGGCTTCCTCGGGCCGCGGGTCTACGAGGAGCTGCGCGGCGTGGAGCTGCCCGCGGACGTCCAGCGGGCGGAGACGCTGGCCGAGCACGGGCTGGTGGACGCCGTGGTGCCACCGCAGGAGCTGCGCGAACTGCTCCGCCGAACACTCGCCGTCCTCGGCGCCACGCCTCCCCCCAGTACGGGCGACCTTCGCGATGACGGCACCGCCCCCGCCGACGAGCAGCCCGCCGAGCACCCCGACGCCTGGGACTCCGTCCGCCGCAGCCGCCGCCCCGACCGCCCCGGCACCCGTGAACTGCTGCGTCGCACCGCCGAGGAGCTGGTGCTGCTGGACGCGCCCGGCGGCCGCGGTGGCGCGCTGGTCCGGGCGCTCGCCGTGCTCGGCGGCCGGCCCGTCCTGGTCGTCGGGCAGCAGCGGCAGAGCCCGGAGCACGAGCGCCCCTTCACCGCCGCCGACCTGCGGGCCGTCCGCCGCACCGCCCGGCTCGCCGAGCAGCTGGGGCTGCCGCTGGTCACGGTGGTGGACACGGCCGGGGCCGAGCTCTCCGCCCAGGCCGAGCTGGACGGGATCGCGGTGGAGATCGCGCACTGCCTGACCACCCTGCTCGCGCTGCGCACGCCCGTCCTCGCCGTCCTGCTCGGCCAGGGCTCCGGCGGCGGGGCGCTGGCGCTGCTCCCGGCCGACCGGGTGCTCGCCGCCGGGCACGCCTGGCTGGCGCCGCTGCCGCCGGAGGGCGCCTCGGCGATCGTCCACCGGGACGGCGCGCACGCGGCCGAGCTGGCCAGGGCCCAGGGCATCGGCGCCCACCACCTGGCGGAGGTCGGGCTGGTGGACGAGGTGGTCCCGGAGCTGCCGGACGCCGCCGAGGAACCGGAGGCCTTCTGCGCCCGCATGGGAGCGGCGCTCGGAACGGCGCTCGACGTCCTGGCGGCCACCGGCGAGGCGGAACGGCTCACGGCCCGGGCGGCTCGGCACCGGCGGCTGGGCGACGTTCGGTGATCGATGTTCGGCGATCGATGTTCGGCGATCGGGCGACGTTCGGTGAGCCCGCACCTCCGGACCGCGAGGGGATCGTGTGGCGCCGGGCACAGATCGTCTGCACCCAAAGTGGTGTGACCGGATCGCCTGGTGACAGTCGCCGCTCCTAAACGGTGAGCGCACTCACAGTCGAATCGAACCTCCGACGGGCGGTAGTGGCGCCCTCCCGGCCGTTGACACGCCACCGCCCAGGGTCCCACTCGACTGGCGTTTTCCCAGCTCAGCGCAGATCCGGGCACCGCGCGCCGCCGCCCCTTCGAATCCACGGCGGCCACCACCGGTACGACCGGGCGTCGTAACAAGGGGGTCTTGGCGACGGCCGATCCCATCTGCCAACAATGGCTCTCGTCGTCAGCCGCACCGGCCTCCTGTCCCGCCGGTGAACGGCTTACCGCCGAGTCGCGCCCCACGACCGCAACGGCCCCTGTCCGGCCCGTGGTCCTGGGTGGGGCGCGACTCGACCCAACCCGATTGAGGTCCTGTCTTACATGCCCGCTTTCAAGCTCCGTATGCGCACTTCCGCCGCGATTCTCGCCGGCACCGCCGGTCTGACCGTCCTCGGCGGCGTTCTGCCCGCCACCGCGAACGCCGCCACCGTGTCCCCGAAGGCCATCGCCAAGCAGATCGTCCCGGCGAACCAGCTGGCCTCGTTCAGCCAGATCATCTTCCACGAGTCCAGCTGGAACGTGCACGCGACCAACCCGAGCTCGGGCGCGTACGGCCTGGCCCAGGCGCTGCCGGGCTCCAAGATGGCCTCCGCGGGTTCGGACTGGCGGACCAACCCGCGCACCCAGATCAAGTGGGCGCTGAACTACATGAACACCCGCTACGGCAGCCCGAACGCCGCCTGGGTCTTCTGGCAGCACCACCACTGGTACTAAGCCGACCCACCACCGGCGTACCGACTTCCACCCGCCTCCTGACCACTCCCCCCTCACCCCGGGGGTCGGACAGGGACCACCGGGGTGACCCGACAGGGCCCGGGCCCGCGCGATCCGCGTGGCCCGGGCCCTGTCCTGGTTTCCCCGATGCTCACCCGGCTCCGCGGTTCACGGCTCCCCGGTTCACAGCTCCCCGGCGAGCCCGAGCAACTCCCGCATCCGCGCGTACTTGGCGGCCAGCCGCTCGGCGGTCGCCCGGTCCAGCGAGGCCAGCCGGGCCGGGTCGGAGTTGTGCGCCAGATCGGCCCGCTTGACCAGCAGCGCGCCGGGCGTGGCCAGAATGCGCGCGGTGTACTCCTCGACCGGCTCGTCCGGGCGGCGGGTGAGCGCGTCCACGATCGCCTTGGTCGTCTCCGGCAGTGCGGCCGCCGCCAGCCACTCCCGGCTCAGCCGGTCGTCCTCGACGGTGTCGTGCAGCCAGCCCGCCGCGATCTGCGCCTCGCTCCCGCCGCGTGCCTTCGTCCCGGCGGCGACCGCCGCGATGTGCTCGCTGTACGGGTGCCCGTTCTTGTCCACCTGTCCCCGGTGGGCGCGGCGCGCGATGGCCTCGACCTCGGACAGGCTCAGGTACTGCTGCTCCATCGGCTCATCGTAGGCCCGTGATCTTCGAGTCGGCACCTGCTGGTTTACTGCCCCGGGGCTCCACGGCGCCCAGGGCCACCGCCCCGGGGGGCTGACGCCCTCCCGCGGGCGGGCGATCCCCGCCGAACCCGGCAGACCCGTCCGAGCGATCCGAGGAACCATGCCATCCCTGCATCCGCTGCTGTCCGGCTTCGCCCCGATCTGGGTGCTCACCGGGATCGGCTACCTCGTCGGCCGCACCGGACTGCTCGGGCCGCAGGCCGAGGTGGTGCTGAACCGTTTCGTCTTCCACGTCGCGATGCCGGCCGCGCTCTTCCTGATGATCGCCCGCACCCCGCTCGACCGGTTCGCCAATCCCTCGATGCTCGCCTTCGCGGCCGGCACCGCCGTCGCGACCGGCCTCGGGCTGCTCGCCGGGCACCTGCTCTTCCGGCGCAAGTCCGGCGAACTCGCCATCGGCGCGATGGCCTCCGGATACGTCAACTCCGCCAACCTCGGCATACCCGTGACCATGCAGGTCCTCGGTGACGCCTCCTTCGTCGCGCCGGTGGTGCTGTTCCAGATCCTGCTGGTCACCCCCGCCGTTCTCGCCGTCCTGGACAGCGGCGCGGCCGGCCGCCGGGCCCTGCTCACCCTGCCGCTGCGCAACCCGATCCTGCTCGCCACCGCGCTCGGCGCCGTCGTCTCCGCGGCCGGGCTGCACCTGCCCGCCGAGCTGAACCGTTCCTGCGAACTGCTCGGCGGCGCCGGCGTGCCGACCGCCCTGATCGCCCTCGGCATGTCCCTGCACAACCGCCCGCCCGCCGACGGCCGTTCACGCCGCGCCGAGGTCGGGCTGACCGTCGCGGTCAAGACCCTGGTCCAGCCGCTCGTCGCCCTCGCCGTCGCCGGGCCGCTGCTCCACCTTCCTCCGCACCAACTGCTCACCGTGGTGCTCTTCTCCGCCCTGCCGACGGCGCAGAACGTCTACACCTACGCCCGCGAGTACGGGCAGAGCAGCGACCTCGCCCGGGACACGGTGCTCTGGTCGACGCTGGTGTCGATGGCGACCCTGTCCGTGATCAGCTGGACCCTCGGGCCCGCGTAGCGCTCCTCCGTCACCCCTCCTCCCGGGCGGCGGCCACCACGGCCGTCATCGCCTCCAGGAAGCGCCGGGCCGTCGTCAGCTCCGCCGGGTCGAACCGGCCCATCGCCGCGACCAGGTCGCCGATCAGCCCGCCGAAGAAGCCCTGCCCCAGCTCCATCGCCCGCTCCTCCACCACCAGCCGGACCTTTCGCCGGTCCTGCGGGTCGCGCTCACGGCGGATCAGCCCGAGCCGCACCAGCCGGTCCACCAGAGCGGTGGTCCCGGCCGAGTTCAGCCGCAGCGCCTCCCCGAGCCGGCCCGGGGTGACCACCTCCCCGGCCCGGGCGGCGTCCAACAGGTGGATCAGCGCCCGCAGATCGGTCGGATGAAGACCGTTGCGAGCCGCGAACTCCGCCCCGAACAGGTCGAGTTCGACCGTCAGACCGCGCAGCAGGTGGACCAGCCGCATCGGCTCCTCAGCCTCGGACACCCTCTCGTCCTTCCTTGGGCACTCGCATGCCATTATTCTCTCGCTCAGCGAGATACTTGCTCAACGAGCGATTCCCTATGTGATCCGGTCGCCGATCACACCACATCGCGGAGGCCCATCATGTCCACCCGCACCGCCCGCTCCGTCACCGCTCCCTTCCTCGCCGCCTACGACGCGCTGCTCGCCCGCTGGCCCGTCCCGGTCGAACCCCTCACCGTCCGCACCCCGCACGGCACCACCCGGATCAACGCCTGCGGCCCCGCCGACGGCCGCCCCCTCGTCCTCCTCCACGGCGGCGGTGCCACCTCCACCACGTGGTTCGCCAACGCCGGCGCCTGGGCCGAGGCCGGCCACCGCGTCCTCGCCGTCGACCTCATCGGCGACCCGGGCCGCAGCGTCCACGACGGCGCGCCACTCGGTGACGTCCCCGGCCTGCTCGGCTGGCTGGACACCGTACTCGACCAACTCGGCGTCCCCGAAGCCGACTTCTGCGGCCACTCCTACGGCGCCTGGATCGCCCTCGAATACGCCCTGCACACCCCCACCCGCGTCGGTCGCCTCGCACTCCTCGACCCCACCCAGTGCTTCACCGGCTTCCGCCCCGGCTACCTCCTCCGTGTCCTCCCCCTCTTCCTCCCCCGCCGCACCCCGGCCCGCGCCCGCTCCTACCTCGACTGGGAATCCGGCGGCCACGGCCTCGACCCCGCCTGGCGCGAGCTCTACGCCCTCGGCTACGCCGGCTTCCCCGCCTCCCCCGTCATCACCGGCCCCCGGCCCACCCCCGCCCGCCTCCGCGCCCTCACCACCCCCCTCCTCACCCTGTACGCCGCCAACTCCCGCCCCCACGATCCTCATCACACCGCCGAAGCCACCCGCCGAGCCGTCCCCCACGCCACCATCGCCACCATCCCGAACACCTCCCACCACACCCTCCCCACCTCCGCCGCTCCCGAGGTCAACCACCGCGTCCTGGACTTCCTCACCCCCGCCCGCCCTTGACCCGGCCCGGCGCAGCATCACGACGAGCCGAGCGGACGCCCCGAGTCGACGCCGCTGCGGCACGTCCGACCTCGGCCCGCGCGGCCCCCACGCGTCGCCCTCACAACCACGCCCGACCCCGGACGCCGCTAGCCCCCACCCCCACTCCCGCCGCGGAACCACGCCGGAGCTCGGGCTCGGCCGGCTTGCACCGGATTCGGCCCCATGAAGCGACGGGCTCCGACCACTGCGCCTCGTCGGGCCCGCCAATGCTCGCGATCGGACCACGGATTGCCGCGCCCCACCTCGAAGTCCGCACGGGAAGTCGGCGGGTCCGACTTCCCGTGCGGGGGGGATCTTCAGCCCTCGGCCGATCGACTGACTCGCGCCCATGCCCGTTCGTCCGGTGGCTCATCGAATCGACCGCGGGGAAGGGGCCTCCGTCCACTCCGGAATCAGGGCGTCAAACCCGTCGCCGCCAGGCCTGAGACACCGCGCGGCTCCGTCAGGCCAACGGGTGGACGACGAGCCGGTTCCGTACCCCGTCGAAGATCTCGGCCAGGACCTGCGCCTCCGGCCGGTTCCCCGTGAAGAGTCCCCGCTGGACGACGTGCACGGTCAGGATGTCGTGGCTGTCGATCACTTCGGAGATGCCGCGGGTCTCGATCGTGTCCGACCAGGCATCCAGGTTCCGGCCGAACCACGTTGGCAGCCCGCACGGCTCGCTCACCGCGTCCCAGAAGTCGTCGAGTGTCTCGATCGGTCGACCGCGCAGGTCCACGATCAGTTCTCTGTCCGTCATCGCGGCAGACTACCCAGCCCCGCCACTCGGCCGATCAGGGAAACCGGAGCCCGGGCCGATCGCCCGTCAGGCCACGAGGGGAGCATACGGCCACCGGCCAGGTGTCGCGGTGTCGGGTGCGTTCACCCCCCGTAGCGTGGCCGGATGACCGAGACCACGGCGCGCGGTGGATCACAGGTGGCGGCTGCCCATCCGATGGCGCCGGCGGTGGTGTTTGCGGGTCCGGCGTTGACGTTGGTGTGGACGCTGGGCGATGGGGACGCGACGCGGCGCCGGTCCGGTAGTCCACGGACCAAGCGAGCGGGCGGCGGCCGGAAACCGACGCAACCATCAAGTCTTCAGGTCCACATGGCACTTGGCGCTGGCAGACTACGGCCCCGCAGCCGCCCCACTCGCCTCCCCCTTCCCTGGAGCAGCCATGCCCGTGTTCGTCCGACGCCTCGCCCCCGCTGCGGTGTTCGCGCTCGCCGCCCTGGCCGTCCCTCCGAACAGCGCGTCCGCCGTCGCGTCGGCCCCGGCCGTCGCCGCCTCGCCGGGCGAGCACCTGGGGCTGACCTGGACCGCCTTGGAGCAGCGCGGCAGCTCGGTGCACGTCGGGGCCGACGGCCTCAGCAACCCCTACCTCGGCGACACCGACCCCGAGACCGAACTGCCGGTGCTCTGCATCCTGGTGGACGACCGACCGGCCCCGGACGGGATCCCGACCACCGGCTTCCACAGCTGGGCGGGCGGCGAGGTCGCGGCGACCGCGCCGACGGCGGGCTCCGAGCTGACGAGCCGCGAGGCCGCCGACGAGTTGTGCGCGGACTCCTTCGGCGGCGACTGGCGGATGGCCGAGTTCCACGACGGTGAGGGATGGTCGCTCTGGGCCACCGGCACCCTCCCGGCCGACACCCGCTTCTGGACGGCCATCAACGCCCAGCCGGCCAACCCCTGGAGCTGAGCCGGAGCGCACGGGAAGGTCGGGGCGACCGTGCCGACGCGGCCGCCCCTTCCTGCTCGAAAGGCCCGGGCGTTCGGAAAGCCGCCGGGGTCAGTAGATCAGGTAGCCCGGGCGGTGCCCTTCGTCCTCGATCTCCCCGGTGGCCTGGGCCCGCAGCTTGCGGGACAGTTCCTCCAGGGCACGGGAGGCCGCGACCTCCTCGCCGATCCTGGCGAGCGGACGGTCCTCCGCGCTCTTCTCGGCCTCGCCGTGGGCGTTCAGGCCCGGCGCCCTCGCGCCCACCAGCCTGGCGTCGCACGTCGTGTGCACGCCGTCCTCTTCGAAGCTCAGCTCCACGTCCCACTGGTTGTGCATGCCACACCTCCTGGCGCCTGCCCCCGTCGCGCCTGTATGGGACCGGCACGGGCGGTGGACCCGTGGCGGCCGCTCACACCAGCGTGCGCCTGCCCCACCCGAAGCGGCAAGCGCGGCCGGGTGGCACACGGCCGCCGTGCCGTCGGCACCCGAACCGCGCTGCCTCCGGACGCCCGATCGGCGGGCCGTCCCGCGTCCGATCGGCGGGCCGTCCCGCGTCTGATCGGCCTGGCCACCGCCCCGGCGGTAGGCTGACGGAAGCGCGCCGCGACCGCCGACCCCACCCCGGACCCGCCGGCGCGGCGCGGGGCAGCGACAACCTGGTGGTCCCTTCGTGGCGGTCTTCCTCCTCGCTCTCGGCGCGGCCTGCTGTCTGGGGCTCGGCTTCGTCCTCCAGCAGCACGCGGCGCAGCGGGCCCCTCGTGCCGACATGCTGCGCTGGCGGCTGCTGCTGGACCTGATGCGGATGCCGGAGTGGCTGCTCGGCACCGGGTTCATGGTCAGCGGGCTGCTGCTCTCCGCGCTCGCGCTCAACCAGGGCCAGGTGTCACTGGTCGAGCCGCTGCTGGCGACCAACCTGCTCTTCGCCATGGCACTGTCCCGGGTGCTGACCCGTCAGACGCTGGGCCGTTCCGGCTGGGCCGGGGTGCTGCTGCTCGGCCTCGGGGTGACGGCGTTCATCGTGGCCGGGCGGCCCACCGGGGGCGGACCATCCGCCGGGGAGCTGCGGCACTGGCTGGTGGTCGGCACGGTGGTCGGGCTGACCCTGCTGCTGGTCTCGCTCGCCCGGCGGCTGCCGCTGTTCGAGGAGGCCACGCTGCTGGCGCTCGCCGCCGGGCTGCTCTACGGCCTGCAGGACGCGCTCACCCGCACCACCACCCAGCGCCTGGACCACGACGGGCTGATGGCGGTGCTGCGCACCTGGCAGCCGTACGCGGTGGTGGCGGCGGGCGTGGTCGGGCTGCTGCTGGTGCAGAGCGCCTTCGAGGCCGCCCCGCTGCGGATGTCCCTGCCCGCGCTGACCGCCGCCCAGCCGCTGGCCGGGATCGCCTGCGCGGTCGGATTCCTGGGCGACCGGCTGCGGGTCACCCCGGGCGCGCTGGCCTGGGAGGCGATCGGACTGCTGGCCATTGTGATCGGGGTGATCGTGATCGGGCGGCACCCGGCGATGCCCGGCACCGTCCGGGAAACCCTGGAGAGCATCGGATCGCCACCGGAGAACGCTCCCTGGGACAAACCCGGCGGCCAGGACCAATCCGGGGACAGGGATGAACCCGGGGAGAACGACGAACAGGACGAGGACTCGAAGGGCAGGGACGACTAGGGCAGGGACGGGAAGGGCGGGTAGGCGGCCGGCCGATGCGCTGGAGCGCGCAGGCGAACGCCGTGGCCGGCGGGCTGGTCGCGGGCGCCGGGCTCTGCGCCCTGCTCTGGTGTCTCGCCCTCGTCTCCACCTGGTGCGCCCTCGCAGCCCTGGTCAGCCTCCTGCTCCTCCGTTGGGCAGGTCGCCCGTCCTGGATGGTCGATGACCTACGCGCGTGCCGGCTCCGCCTCCTGCTCGACGACCGCGGTGCTCGTGTGCCCCCGCAGACGGTCCATCTCCCGCCACTCCGGCCGCAGCGCGGTCAGCGTCGTGGTGGCGAAATACAGGAGCCCGGCCGTGAGCAGGCTGGGTATCAGACCGACCAGGGCGACCGCGCCGCCGGCGAGGAGACCTCCCAGGGGGATGCCCGCCCAGGCGAGGGAGTCGCCGAGCGCGTGGACGCGGCCGAGGAGGTGGCGGGGCACCCGTTCGAAGAGAACGGCGCCGAGGATCGGGTTGAGGAAGCCGGAGCCGAAGCCTCCGACCGCGAACACCGTGACCACCACCCACATCGGCGCACCGAGGGCGAGCACCAGGAAGCGGGGCGCACCGCACAGCAGGAAGCCGGCGAAGAAGACCGTCCGCCGGGGCAGGCGCGAGGCGACGGCCGCCGCGATCAGGCTGCCGACGACTGCCGTGGCGCCCATGACACCGGCGGTCAGACCGATGGCGGCCGGACCGTTGCCGGACTCCCGCGCCCAGACCGGGACGAGGACGGTCGTGAAGCCCGCGTCGAGCAGGTTGGTGATGCCGGCCATCACGATCACGGCGAGCAGCAGCGGCTCGGACCGCAGGAAGGCGAAGCCCTCGCGGAACATCAGCCAATAGCCGCCCTGCTCCCCCTCCCCCGCCGACCCTGACGACGACCCGGACGACGACGCGGCCGCACCGGGCACCGCCGGGCGCCCCATGCCGCGCGGCAGCGCGACCGCGATGACCAGTGACCCGAGTGCGAAGGTGGCTGCGTTGACCGCCAGCCCGGCCAGCGGGCCCATCAGTGCGACCAGCCCGCCGCCGACCGCCGGACCGATCGTGGAGGCCAGCCGCTCGGTGACGCCCGACAGCCCGGTGGCGCGCTCCATCGGCACCCGGGCCCGGTCGGCCGCCTCCGGGACCATGACCGACTTGGCCAGGTCTCCCGGGCCGCGCATCGCGCCGATCACCGCGACCATCGCGAGCAGCAGCCAGAACGGCAGCAGCCCGTGTGCGTGCAGCAGCGGGACCAGCCCGGCCGCGACGGCGCTCACCGCGTCCGTCGTCCAGGACACCACCCGCGGCCCGAGCCGGTCGACCAGCGGCCCGGTCAGCGCCTTGACCAGCACGTACGGCGTCATCTCGGCGAAGGCGACCAGGCCGGTCATGGTGGCGCTGCCGGTGGAGGCCAGGACGAACCAGGGCAGGGCGATGGCCGAGACCCGTGTCCCGGTCGTGGAGACGGCCATGGCCGTCAGCACCCCGGCCAGCGGCCGGAAGCTGCGCGCGGGCGGGTCAACGACGGTCGTGGTCATACGGCTTCCCCCTCGGTTGCGGTGGCGCTCGGGTCCGGCAGGACGTGGACGATCACGGAGACCTGCTCGCTGCCCTCCGGGACCGGCCCGCCCGCGCCGATCCGGCGGTAGCGCCCGATCACGTCGGACAGCTCGCCGGTCAGCCGCTCGGCCTCGGCGGGCGTGAGCTGCAGGACCAGGTCGCTGAGGTCTGTCACCCGGCGCCACTCGCGCGGCATGGTCTCGAAGGCGTCCAGCGTGCGCTGGCCGGCCAGGGCGTGCGCGGCCAGGACGGACCGCAGGAAGCCGACGGCCGTCTCGGGCTCCTCGTCGGCCATGTCGTCCCCCGTCCAGACGGTGAGCTGGTGGGCCGAACGCCACCAGCGCTCACGGGCATTGCCGCGCTCCGGGTCCTCCTCGACGAAGCCTGCGGCGGCGAGTTGGCGCAGGTGGTAGCTGGTGGCCCCGGAGTTGAGCCCCAGCTGCGCGGCGAGCCTCGTCGCCGTGGACGGGCCGTGCTTGCGCAGCAGCCCGACCAGCTGCATGCGCACGGGGTGCGCCATCGCCCGCATGCCCTTGGCGGTGATGGCGATGTGCGGGTCGTCGCTGTGCTTCCAGCCGCGGTCTTCGGTCATGGCAGGAGCGTAGGACCGCAAAGAGACGTTTGCAAAGGCTTTTTTGCGAAGAGTTCTTTGCGATGGACGGACGGCCCCGCCGGTCGGCGGGTGCCCGGCCTGCCGCTCGGCGGGGGCCGGTGACCGCTTCGCGCCCCGGAGCCGGATTGTCACCCGGACGGCGGAGGCGCACCCTGGCAGCAGGGCCCGGGAAGCGGTCCGCCCCGGTCGGCCGCGGAACCGATGACGGCCACCGGTCAGGCACGAGGGGCAGGGCGATGGCACGCGGGAAACTCTGGGGCTACGTGGCTTCGGGGGCCCGGGCGCTCGGCGCGCTCGGCGGCGCGGGCCGCAGCGATCGCAAGGTCGGCAAGGGCGCGCCGGAAGTCCTCGGCCCGGTCCCGCCGGTCGCGATGGCCTCGCCCCGGACACTGTCCCGCACCGAGCTGGACCGGCTGAGGTGGACCGGCCGGCAGACCGGGTGCGAGCCCCAGGCGCGGCACGTCCAGGTCGCCGAGGTGGTGCACCGGGTGGTGCGCGGCGGCGGCCGGGCCGCGGCGGTCACGGTCCGGATGGCGCCCGGGCTGCCGGTCGTGGCCGGGGACGCCCGGCGGATGGAGGCCGCGATAGCCGGGCTGGTCGACCACGCGATCCGGCGCAGCCCGCTGGGCGACCGGGTGCTGGTCCGCGCGGAGGTCACCCCCACCCGCCCGGCGGCGCCCCGGGCCGCGACCGGGCGGGGCGGCGCGGCGCGCAGGCGGGAGCGGGTGGAGATACGGATCTCCGACCGCGGTTCGTACGAGCCGCCCGAGGCCCGCGAATGGCTGCCGACGGGCGCGCGCGCCACCGGACCGGTCGGCCCGGCACTGCACAGCCTGGTGCTGGCGGCGGGCGGCCGGCTCGCGGTCGAGCCCACCCCCGGCGGCGGCCTCACCGTGGTCCTGCTGCTGGCGGTCGCGTACGACTGACCGCTCGGCGGACGCCGGCCGGCCACCCGGCGGGCATCGGCCGACCACCCGGCGAGCCGGGGCCGCCGAACCTAGACTTGCCCCATGCCCCGGCTCAACGACCAGGTCAGGGAGCTGCTCCAGGAGTACGCCGACCTGATCAACATCACCGGCGGGGACGCCTTCCGGGCCCGCGCCTACGAGAAGGCCGCCCGCGCGGTCGGCGGCCACCCCGAGGACCTGGCCGAGTTGGACGTCAAAGGGCTCCAGCAGATCCCCGGCGTCGGCAGGTCCACCGCCGAGAAGGTCGCCGAGTACCTCGCCACCGGAAAGATCGCCGCGCTGGAGACCCTGCGCGCCGAGATCCCGTCCGGCGTGCGGGAGATGATGGCCGTCCCCGGCGTCGGCCCCAAGCGCGCCCTCTCCCTCTACCGCGACCTCGGCATCGCCTCCGTCGAGGAACTCGCCGAGGCGATCCGTGCCGACAAGCTGTCCGACCTGGTCGGCTTCGGCGAGCGCAGCGGCGAGAAGATCCTGCACGGCATCGAGCTGATGCGGCAGTCCGGCGGCCGCACCCTGCTCGACACCGCCACCGAGCTGGCCGACCAGCTGGTCGAGGCGCTCTCGGCCGTCCCCGGCTGCACCCGCTGCGCGTACGCGGGTTCGCTGCGCCGGATGCGCGAGACGGTGGGCGACATCGACGTGCTGGCGACCGCCGCCGACTCCGCCCCGCTGATGGCCGCGCTCACCGAACTCCCCTACGTGGCCGAGGTGATCGGGAGCGGGCCGACCAAGACCTCGGTCCGCACCACCCAGGGCATCCAGGTGGACCTGCGGGTCGTCCCGGAGGAGGACTGGGGCGCGGCGCTGGTCTACTTCACCGGGTCGAAGGCGCACAACATCAAGCTGCGCACGATGGCGGTGCGGGCGGGGCTGAAGCTCTCCGAGTACGGGCTGTTCGAAGTCGAGGGCGGAGCCGGGAAGGACGGCGGGACCCGGAAGGACGGCGGGGCCGGGAAAGGCGCCGAGGCGGACGGCGCCAAGGTCGTCTCGGAGACCGAGGAGGAGGTGTACGCCGCGCTCGGCCTGCCCTGGATCCCACCGACGCTGCGCGAGGACCGGGGCGAGATCGAGGCCGCGCTGAACGGTGAACTCCCGGATCTCGTCCAGGAGTCGGACCTTCGCGGCGACCTGCACACCCACACCGACCTCACCGACGGCCTGGCCACCCTCACCGAGATGATCGACACGGCAGCCGCGCGCGGCTACTCCTACTACGCCGTCACCGACCACGCGCCGGACCTGGTGATGCAGCGGATGACCGACGAGAAGATGCTCGCCCAGCGCGAGCAGCTTCGCCAACTCGCCGACCGGCACAAGAAGTTGCGCCTGCTGCACGGCACCGAGCTGAACATCGGCCCGGACGGCGGGGTGGACTGGCCGGCCGAGTTCCTGGCCGGCTTCGACGTCTGCGTGGCCTCCGTGCACTCGCACTTCGCCCTCGACCGCGCCGCCCAGACCCGCCGGCTGATCCGCGCCTGCCAGAACCCCCACGTGCACATCATCGGCCACCTCACCACCCGCCGGATCGGCCGACGCGGGCCGATCGACGTCGACCTCGACGCGGTGTTCGCGGCGGCCGCGCGCACCGGCACCGCGATCGAGATCAACAGCTCCCCACAGCGGCTCGACCTGCGCGACGAGGACATCCTGCGGGCCAGGCGGCACGGCGTGCGCTTCGCGATCGACAGCGACGCGCACGCCACCGGCCACCTCGCCTACCCGCGCTTCGGCATCGGCACGGCGCAGCGCGGTTGGCTCACCGCCGAGGACGTGATCAACGCCTGGACCTGGCAGAGGCTGAAGCACTTCCTCCGCAAGGACGCACTGCGCGGCTAGGCGGCCCCACCCAACCGCCCACCCCGCAGCCCCACCCCGGCGAATCGCCTACCCCGCGCTCGCCCCCGGCGAGGCCAGCACCCGGGCCGCGCTGCGGTGCCCGAGCCCGGCCGCCAGGCGCAGGTCCCCGGTGTCCAGGAAGCCGGCCAGGAAGCCCGCCGCGAAGGCGTCCCCGGCCCCGGTGAGGTCGCGCACCCGCGCGACCGGCGGGACCGGCACGGTGAACAGCCCCTCGCCGGACACGTCGACGGTGGTCGCCTCGGCACCGGACTTGGTGACCACCGTGGTGGCCGCCAGCCGGGCGCGCCCGGGCCCCGGCAGGCCGTCCACCAGCAGACCGAGGAGGGCCGACTCGGACCGGCTGGCGAACACGAAGGTCGGCGCCAACTCGGCCAGCAGGCCCAGGAACCGCTCCCGCCCGAACTGCTCCAGCATGCCGGTCGAGGAGGCGTCCACCGAGGTGGTGCCGCCCGCCTCCCGGACCCGGCCCAGCGCGTCCACCGCCGTGGCGCCGACCGGCTCGCCGTCGAAGGAGTAGGCGGGCACGTGCAGGTGGGTCAGGCCGGCCAGCCACTCCTGCGGGACGCGCTCCAGCAGCGTGGCGGCGCCGCGGTCGGGCAGCATGGTGCGCTCGCCGTCCTGGTCGATGAGCACCACGATGCTGCCGGTCCGGCCGCGCCGCTGCACCCGTACGTCCACGCCGTGGCCGCCGAGTTCGGCGACGATGCCGTCCCCGACCGGGTCCGCGCCGACGCAGCCGAGGAAGCGGGCCGGGTACTGCCCGGCGGCGAAGCGGGCGACGTTGGCCGCGCTGCCGCCGCGCCGCCGGAAGACCTGGGCACTGGAGTCGGTGCCGTGGCGCAGCGGGCCGTCGACCCAGACCACGATGTCCTCGACGAGGTCGCCGAGCACCCCGAGCACGGGTCAGGCCCCGGTCGACGCGGCGGCCAGGGCGGTGGCGATCTCGCCGCCGAGGCGGACGTTGCCGCGGTAGACCTCGACGTTGACCTCCAGGCTGCGGCCGCCGGTGTCGCGCTGGATGTGGTCGAGCAGGAACGGGGTGGAGGCGTTGCCGGTGACGCCCCGGCGCTCGGCCTCGGCCCAGGCACGGGCCAGGATGCCGTCGAGCTCCTCCGGCGGCAGCTGCTTGGCTGGGTCGACCGGGTTGGCGATCAGGACGGCCTGCGGCAGGCCGAGCCGGTCGCGGGCGTCGATCACCTTGGCGGCCTCCTCGGGCGACTGGACGCTGAAGTTGATCTCGTGCCCGGAGTCGGTGACGTAGAAGCCGGGGTACTTGGTGGTGCGGTAGCCGATGACCGGGATGTTGAAGGTCTCGAAGCGCTCCAGGGTGGCCCGGATGTCGAGGATGGACTTCACGCCGGCGCTGACCACGGTGACCGGGGTGGCGGCCAGGGTGGTCATGTCGGCCGACTCGTCGAAGCTCTCGGAAGCGCCGAAGTGGACGCCGCCGAGGCCGCCGGTGGAGAAGACCCGGACGCCCGCGCGGTGGGCCAGGAAGGCGGTGGCGGCGACGGTGGTGCCGCCGTGCCGGCCGAGCGCGGCGACCACCGGCAGGTCGCGCAGGCTGACCTTGTCCAGGCCGTCGGCGGCGGCCAGTTCGGTGATCTGCTCGGTGCTCAGGCCGACGGTGGGCACGCCGGCGTGCACTCCGGTGGTCGCCGGGACGACGCCCGCCTCCCGCAGCTGCCGCTCGGCCTCCAGCGCGACGGCCAGGTTGCGCGGCCGGGGCAGGCCGTGGGTGAAGATCGTCGACTCCAGTGCGACCACGGGACGGCCGTCGGCGACGGCCTGCGCGACCTCCTCGGAGACCTTGATGGCGGGGGTGCTGGTGGGCAGTCCGGTCATGATGCGATCTCCCTGTGAGATGCCACTGCGTTGGGGCAACGCGACGATCAGCGTATGGACGCTTCGCATCGGAATCCAGAATGAGTCCTGGGGCTTCCGATAGGCGATCACCTATCAGTTCGTACTAGGCTGAACGGCATGGGTCTCACCTTGCGTCAGCTGGAGGTCTTCCTGACCGTCGCCGAGACGCTGCACTTCGGCCGGGCCGCCGAGCGGCTGCACGTCTCGCAGCCGACGGTCAGCCAGGAGGTCGCCCGGCTGGAGCGGACCGTCGGCGTCGAGCTGTTCGACCGCAGCCGCCGCTCCGTCACCCTGACCGAGGCGGGCGAGGTGATGGTTACCGAGAGCGCCCGGCTGCTCGAACAGGCCGGGGCGCTGCTGACCAGGGTGCGGCTGCACGAGGAGTCCCGGCTCGGCACGGCCCGGATCGTCGCCTCCCCGAGCGTGGTGAACCGGCTGCTGCCCGCCGTGGCCAGCCGGGCCGAGCAGGAGCTGCCCACGCTCACCACCGCCGAACTCGCCGTGGACACCGGGCAGGTGTCCACCACCCTGGCCACCGAGCTCGCCGACATCGGCCTCGGCCGCTTCCTGACGGAGGTGCCCGGCTACCGGCTGGAGCGGATCGCCGACGAGCCGGTGCGGGTCGCCCTCGGCCGGGACCACCCGCTGGCCGGACGGACCGGCCTGCGCCTGGCCGAACTGCGCGACCTCCCACTGCTGTTGTGGCCGCGCGAGCAGCACCCCCGCTACTACGACCATGTGCTCGGCCTGTGCGCGGAGCACGGAACCGACCCGCCGGTGCTGGTCAGCCCGCCGCGGATCGTCGGCTCCCGGCTCTACCTGCTCGCCCGCAACCGCGCCTTCTCGCTGGTGCCCGGCTCGATGACCGGCCACCTCACCGGGGACGTCGCCACCGTACGACTGGAGGGCCGGGCCACCCTGCCGCTGGAGATGCAGTGGCGGACGGACGACCGCCGCCCGACGCTGGCGGTGCTGCGCGACGTGATCCGGCAGGAGGCGGCCGAGTTGGAGGAACCGTAGGAGTCGCGGGAGCTCCGGCACCCACCCTTGACGCTCACATGCCACCGCCGGAAGGATGCCCGGATCATCCACCCGCCCCGTCGCACGCCGACGGGCCGCCGACCCCGGGGATCCACCGTGGCCCTGCACCCCCTGCTCCGCCGAACCGAGTCCCGAAGGCCTCTGCTGCGCCGCACCGCCCGCTTGGTCGGCGCCGCCCTCCTGGCCCTCGCCGGCACCCTCACCGCCGCCGGACCCGCCCACGCCGACTTCGGCACCGGCTACCACGACCCGGTCACCGCCACCAAGCCGCTCACCCGCCCCGACACCCGCTCCTGCACCGTCGAGGTGATGCACGAGCGCGAATTCCGCAACGGGTACGGCAACCCGCCCGACACCCCGTACACCGCCACCCTCACCCCGCCCGCCGACTGCGCCGGGCCCTGGTCGGCGGTGGTCATGGACCTCCACGGGCAGGTCGCCGGGCGGCAGTTCGACCGGATCTTCAGCGTTCGCGTCGGCGGCGTGCAGGTCCTGCTCTCCTCCACCCCGGAGCCGTCCAAGGACGGCATCCAGTGGAACGTCGAGCGCGACCTCACCCGCTACGCCCCGCTGTTCACGGCCGGACCGCAGCCGTTCTCCTTCGACCTCGCCAACGTCACCGACGCCACCTACACCGGCGTCTACAAGATCTCGGCGAGCCTGACCTTCTACACCGCGAACGACCGCTGGCCCGCCGCCCGCGGCGCCGACCAGCTGCTCACCACCGGCCCGTTCGCGCTCACCCAGGCCGCCCCGACCGCCGGGCGCGAGCTCACCTTCCCGCAGAACCTGGAGCGCCTGACCGCCGAGGTCTACGCCCGGGGCGGCGGCGCCTGCGAGGAGTTCGCCTACGCCTCCGCGCCGGACGCCTTCGTCGCCGCCAACCCGTCGATCGGCGCCTGCGGCAAGGGCCCGTTCCGCGAGCTGCGGCTCACCGTGGACGGCCGGGTGGCCGGCGCGGTCTGGCCGTACCCGGTGATCTACACCGGCGGCTGGGACCCGCTGCTGTGGCGGCCCATCCCGGGCATCTTCGCCTTCGACCTGCCCGCCTACCGGCTCGACCTCACCCCGTACATCGGCTTGCTGCTGGACGGGCGCCCGCACACCGTCGGCATCACGGTCAACGCGAGCGAGGCGCAGAGCAACGACGTCTGGACCGGCCAGGTCAACCTGTTCGCCGAGGTCGACCACGGCACCGACCGCACCTCCGGGCAGCTCACCGACTACCGGGTCGCCCCCGAGGCCACCGTGGGCACCGAGCTCACCGACCACGGCGGCGGCAGCGGCGACTGGACCGTCACCGCCGCCCGGCACGACCTCGCCCGAGGCTGGGTACAGACCTCGCACGGCCGGATCACCACCGAGGTCCGCGACGACCTCGCCTTCAGCTCCGCCCAGCAACTGCGCGACAGCGGCAACGACGTGACGCTGCACAACGGCACCGACCTCACCCGCACCACCGCCACCTGGGGCGGCGGGCCGCACCGCACCACCACGGTGCACGAGGGCGAGCCGCTGGACGTCACCTACAAGGTCACCCACGACGCGGCCGGGAACACCGACCAGCGCACCGCGATGGACCTCGGCTACCACCGCGAGGCCACCACGGCGACCGGCGGCCACGTCACCGAGCGCTCCACCGTGGACCACACCCTGCGACCCACCGCCCAGCGCCACGACGGGGACCGCACGGTGCGGACCGGCAGCAGCGTCGAGGACTACCGCAGCACCGGACCGGAAGGGCCGTACCACCGGACGCTCAGCTTCGTGGACGGCTGGTAGCGGGCCGACGGCCCGCAATGCCCGACGAAGGCCTCGGCCCGCCGAAGGCCTCGCGACTTGCGAAATTTGCCCGAATTCGGGCCGTTCACCCCTGGTGCGCGCGCCGTAGGAGGCGCATGATGGGAGATGGACCTGCGAGGTAGCTGAAGGAAGTTCGACCGCAGGAGGCAGTGGCGACAGATCGAGACGGATCAGGGTCTGCCGCTGAGCACTACCTCGGTCGACGATCGAACTACCGGCCGGAGGACGCCATGTCCGGAGGCCACCCCCACCTCGTAGGTTCCGCGCGTCCACGGAGCATCCCCTCGGCCCCGTGGACGCGCTCCCGTTCCGCCCCGGTCACCGCTTCCGCCCCGGTCACTGCGGCGGTCACTGCGGCACCGGGTACCCCATCTCCCAGGCGTACACGGCGATCCCCACCCGGTTCGGCACGCCCAGCTTGCGCTGGATGCTGGCCACGTGGGTCTTCACCGTGCCCCGGGAGATGAACAGTTCGGCGGCGATGTCGGCGTTGGTGCGGCCCGCCGCGACGTGACCGGCGATCTCCACCTCGCGCTCGGTCAGCGGCACCACCGGGGCCGGCTGCGCGGGGCGGGGCGGCGCCGTCACGTGCTTCAGCAGCCGCACCGTGACCGACGGGCTGATCAGACTCTCCCCGTCGGCCGCCGCCCGGACCGCCTCGGCCAGCAGGGACGGGCCGGAACGCTTCAGCAGGAACCCGGACGCGCCGTGCCGCAGCGCCGGGTAGACGTACTCGTCCAGGTCGAAGGTGGTCAGCACCACCACCCGCACCGAGCCGGACAGCCGCCGGGTCACCTCCAGCCCGTCCAGCCTCGGCATCCGGATGTCCACCAGCGCGACGTCCGGCCGCAGTTCGGCCGCCTGCTCCAGCGCGGCCTGCCCGTCGGCCGCCTCGCCGACCACCTCGATGTCCGGCTGCGCGTCGAGGATCCGCCGCACGCTCCGCCGTACGGCCTCCTGGTCGTCCGCGATCAGGGTGCGGATCACCCGCGGACACTCACCGTTCGCACTCGTCACAGCGGGCAGTCTCCCGCATCGCCCGCCCGGCGCGAAAGTTCACGCTGCCGGTCCGGCGCGGTTCACCTCCGTCCGGTGAGGCTGGCCGCCATGAACGCATCCCGTGGACGTCTCCCCGTCAGCAGGCGCGGACTCCTGGCCGGGGCGACCGGTCTCGGCCTCGGCGGCCCGACGCGGCGCCGACCCGCACGGACGCGGCGTCGGCCGAGCCTACTCGGCCGACGCCACCGGACGGCTCACCGCTAGCGCCCCGGCAGCACGCACACCACCTGCCACCCCGCCGGGGTGACCGGGCCCGAGGTCAGGGTGCCGCCGTGGGCCGCCGCACGGGCCGTGAGGCCGGGCAGGCCGGTACCTCCCGAGCCGGGTCGGCGGCGCAGCAGGGGCCTGCGAACGGCGGGGCCGCCGTTGTCGGTGACAGTCACCCGGACGGCGCTCCCGTCGTCCGCCGGGGCCACCCGGACGGTCACCTCGGTGGCCTGCGGGGCGTGTCGCCGGATGTTGGTGAGGGCCTCCAGGACGACGACGTACACGGTCGCCTCCGCCTCGCCGGCGAGTCGACCGGAGGCCTCGGGGGTCAGCTCGACGGTGGCGCGCAGGCCGCCCGTCGTCCCGAAGCGGCTGACCAGCTCTGGGAGGTCGGCCAGGCCGAGGCAGCGGGTCGGCGCCCCGGTGCTCCGGTCGCCCTGCGGGTCTCGCAGGGCACCGACCATGTCGTCCATCGAGTCGAGCGCCCGCAGCCCCGCCTCCTCCAGGCGGCGCAGCAGGGCGGCCGTCTCCTCGGCTTCCTGGCCCGGGAGTTGGCCGGCCTGGGCCTCCAGCACGATGCCGGTGATCTCGTGGGCGACGAAGTCGTGGAGGCCGCGCGCCACCTCTAGCCGCTGCTCACGCCTGGCCGCAGCGACGGCGCGCTCCCGGCGGGCGTCCAGGATCCGCAGGTAGAGGCCCGCCCCGGCCGCTCCGAGCACCGGCAGCAGGGAGAGCAGCACGCCGATCACCGGCCCGGCCGGGCCGCCCTGTGGTGTCCGGAGGGCGAACCGCAGCGGCAGGACGACGGCGGCCAGGCCGGCCAGGCCGCCGACCGGTCCGACCCAACGGTCGGGCAGTCGGCGGACGGCGCGGAAGACCACGCCGAGCAGGGCGAGCCATTCGAAGGGCAGCCAGAACGCGGGCAGCCGGTACGGCCCCGAGTAGAGCAGGTCGACCAGCACGGAGGCGCCGGCCACGGCTCCCGCCGCAGCGGTGAGCGTGATCCGCCCGGCCGGCCAGGGCAGCAACGCCACCACCGCCGCGAGCACCGCCGTCAGGGCGAGCAGCACGGCCGCGCCACGCTCTCCCGGGTGCGCGAGGGCGACGGGCGCCAGCAGGACGACGGCGGCGAGGGCGGCGAGCACTCGCCGGGACCGGGCGGGGCGGGGCTGAGAGTCGGTGCGCACCCGGCCGAGCCTACGGGCCACTCTCCCGGGGGAGGCGGGTTCCTCCCCGCGATGGAGACAACTCCCCTCCCGGGTGGGAGGCGAGGTCGAGGGCCCGGGAGCAGAATCGGAGCACGCCCGACGCGGCGGTGCCGGGCGGCAGGGGCGCGGCGGTACCGTTCATGCCCATGATCGGTATCCGACCGCACCCTTGGAGGCTTGCGCCGATGCCCCTGCACCACCGCCCGCCCGCAACCGGGCCGACCGAGCGTGGGGGGGGGGGGGGGGGGGGGCCGGGGGGGGGGGGGGGGGGCGCCCCCCCCCCCCCGCCCCCCCCCCCCCCCCGCCCCCCCGCGGGGGGGGGGGGCGCCCCCCCCCGGCGGGGGGGCGCCCCCCCCCCCCCCCCCCCCGACGACCTCCGACGGCCCGGCGACCGTCAGCGACCCGACGGCCGCCAGCCGCCCGACGACCGCCGACAGCCCGACTACGGCCGACTCGCCGCCGTCGGGCCGTACTTCGCTCTGGACACCTCCCCGGCCGGGGCACCGCCGCCGGGCTTCCGCCCGCTGCCGGAGCTGTACGGCACCGGACCCCACGCGCCGCTCGCCGCCCGGGTCCGGGTGGTGGCGCAGCGGCTGGGTACCGCCGAGCTCCGGGTCGCGGCCTCGATCCTGCACCTCGGACTGGCCGCCCGCTTCTGGTCGGTGGGCCTCGGTTCGGCCGTGCTGCTCGGGACGGTGCCGACCCTGGAGCACGCCTGGGTGCGGATTCCGGACCAGGGGCCGATCGACCTCTGGACTCCGCCGGAGCCGGCGCGCAGCACGACCGACAGTCGTGCCGACCAGCTCCACCGGGCCGTCCTGCTGGGCCAGTTGGAGCCGCTCGCGGCGGCGGTCCGGGCCATCGTCCCGCTCTCGGCACGCCTGCTGCTCGGCAACGCCGCCTCCGCCCTGGCCGGAACCCTGCGGGTGCTGGACGCCCATGCTCCGGGAGCGGCCCGGGAGTTGGTCGCGGAGCTGCTGGCCCGTCCGCCGCTGGCCGGGTCCGGCGCACTGCTCACCGGGCCGCGCGGAACGGCCTTTCGCCGGACCAGCTGCTGCCTCTACTACCGGATCGGTCCGGGCGCGGGGCTCTGCGAGGACTGCTGTTTCACCCGGCCGCCGGCCGCAAGGAAGCGGAGCGACTGAGAGCTTCACGGGTGAGGGTCATCTCCGGGACACGGACCACCACCTCCCAACCCTCCACCACCACCTCAGCCGTCCTCCGCCAGCCGCTGCTGGCCGCGCACCAGATGGTGCACGCAGGCGACCGCGTGCGTCTCCGCCGCCGCGCGGGCGCCGGCCGCGTCACCGGCCAGCACCGCGACCAGGATCTCGCGGTGCTGTTCGGCGAATTGCTCCTGGTCGGGCCCGTAGGGCGCGGGCAGCCACAGCAGCGGTCCGAGTTCGGCCTGCAGCCGGACGGCGAGCCGGGTGAGGCGCACCGACCGGGCGGCGACGGCGAGTTCGATGTGGAAGCGGGCGTCGGCCCGGCGCTGCTCGGCGGGCCCGCCGGCGCCGCGCAACTCCTGCACCAGCCCGGCGAGCCGGGGGCCGAGGTCGGCGGGGGCGCGTTCGGCGGCGAGCCGGGCGGCGGTGCCGAAGACGGCCGTTTCCTCGTCGCCGAGGTCGCGCAGGTCGACGACGGCGAGGTCGCGCAGCCTGGCGAGCTGGAGGTGCTCGCAGCCCTCGGCGGGGATGCGGACGAAGCTGCCGCCGTTGCGGCCGCGCCGGGTCTCGATCAGACCGGCCTCGCGGAGCAGGGCGAGCGCCTCGCGGACGGTGCCGTTGGCGACGCCGAGCTGGTCGGACAGGTCGTTCTCGTTGGGCAGTTGGTCCCCGTCGGAGACCAGGCCGAGGGCGATCGCCTCGGTGATCCGCCGGGCCACGGCGTCGGCCCGGCCGAGGTCGGCGAGCGGCGCGAGGACAGCGCTGAGCAGCGGGGTCGCACTGCCGAAGGTCGTCACGCCGGCCCCTCCTCCAGAGTGCGCGTCTCCCGCAGGGTACCTCCTGGTCGGACGCGCGCCCTTGCCGTCGGATGCTCAACCTCGTGTGTGCGCCCCGGAACGACGGACCGGCACGGCCGAACGGCCGGGGGTCGAGAGCCCCGGCCGCTCGGCCGTACGGTCGTCCGCCCCTCAGACCGCGACCGCCTCCTCCATCTCCTCCTCGGCCTGCGCCGCCGTCTCCACCGGACGCCGCCCGCGGCCCTCGTACATCGCCGCGGCGACCAGGGCCACCCCGCCCAGCAGCAGCCAGACCAGCAGGGTCACCACGTGCCCGCCGAGGCCGACGCCGCCGTCGAAGTACAGGATGCTGCGCGCGCCCTCCAGGAAGCCGGCGCCGGTCCAGAAGCCGTGCAGGGCGCCGAAGAAGCCGTTCTGCAGCTCGGGCCGGTAGATGCCGCCGGAGGAGGTGAAGTTCAGCATCACGAACAGCACCATCAGAGCCAGCGTGGTCCACTTCTTCAGGAAGCTGTGCAGGCCGATGCCGATCAGCACGATGCCCGCCGAGTAGAGCCAGCCGAGCGCCCAGATCGCGGCGTAGTCGTGGTCGACCACGTGGAAGACCGGTCCGGCGGTGACGATCCCGATCACGCTCACGACCAGCGAGACCGCCACGCCCACCAGTGCCCGGATCCGCATGCCCAGCCCGGCGCCGGCGGCGCCGATCGCCGCGACGCTGGCGTAGGAGCCGATGCTGAGCGCGACCAGGAGGAAGAACAGGCCCTGCCCGGTCGGGTCGCCCTTGGCGGGGGTGGTGAGGTCGGTGACGTGCAGCGGGACGCCCTGCTTGTCGGTGACGTCGGTGAACACCGCCGTGGCGGCCACCACCGAGGTGTCCGAGTTGCCCTTGGCCACGATCAGCTCGGGGCTCCTGGCGTCCGGGACGAAGGCGCCGACCAGGTCGCGGTCGCGCAGCAGCTGTTCGGCGGCGGCGCGGTCGCCGACCGTGCGGACGTCGAGCGCGTCACCGGCCTTGGCCTGGATCGCCTCCACCAGCCCCCGCGCCTGCGGGCCGGTCCCGACCACGGCGACCTTGAGGTGGTTCGGCTCCGGCTGGTGGAAGGCACCTTGGTAGGCGAGCGCCATGCCGAGGCACATCAGCAGCGGGGTGAGCAGGTGGACGGCGAGGTGCTTGAGCGAGTGCCCCGGGGTGGGCGCCGCGGCGGGTGTCTGGGGTGTGCTCATGGCGTTCGTGCGTCCTCCGGCAAACTCGGTCAAGGTGGTAAATGCAACCAATGAAGGTGGTAAATGCAACCATCTATGGATGCACCTTACAACTTTTGGACGTTGGTCGAAAGCCGGGCCGGCCCCCAGCCGCTCAGTCCGACAGCTCGAACACTCCGTACGAGAACCCGTCCGCCCGCAGCTCGCCGTCCGCCACCCGTACGCCCTGCGCCTCCAGCCGCCGCACCGCGCCCCAGCCGTCCGCCAGCCGCACCGCCCCCGGCTCCCGGCGCGGGTTGACCGCCACCAGGTACCGCCCGGCCCGGGTGTACACCAGCGGGTACCCGGCGTTCCGCACCTCCACCCCGCCGGAGGTGCCCAGCCCCGGATGCGCCCGGCGCAGCGCGATCAGCCGCCGGACGGTGTGCAGCAGCGAGGTCGGGTCGGCGCGCTGGGAGAGCACGTCCGGGCGCTGCGGGTCCGGGTCCAGCGGCAGGTAGAACCGCTCGGGCGGCGCGCTGGAGAACCCGGCGGCGGGGCCGGGCGTCCACTGCATCGGGGTCCGTGAACCCGCCCGGTTGAAGCGCGGCCCGAGCACGCTGCCCTCGACGTCCGGCAGCCCGGGCACGTACCGCATGCCGATCTCGTCGCCGTAGTAGACGGCGGGCAGGGTCGGCCAGGTGAGCAGGAAGGCGAAGGCGGGGGCGAGCTGCCCGCCGCCGCGCGGGCCGGTGGCGAGCCGGGAGAAGTCGTGGTTGGCGGTGGGCAGCACGATGTGCCCGCTGCCCTCGGTCAGCTCGGCGGCGGAACGCCAGGCGTCCAGGAACGGCTGCGGGGTGCCGCGCCCCTCGGCCTCGAAGTAGCACGGGCCCTGCTGCCAGAACTCCTCCACCGTCCCGGCGTTGTTGTTCCAGAGCGAGCGCAGCGCAAGGCCGTGGTCGTCGCCGCCGAAGTGCAGGAAGAAGTCCGCGTGGAATCCGGCCGCGACGGCTGCGGCGGGCTCGCCCCACTCGGCGAACAGCGCGGCCCCGGGGTGGGCGCGGTCCAGCCAGTCGCGCAGCTCGGCCCAGAGCTTGGCGGTCTCGACCTTGCCCGGGTCGTCCTTGACCAGCGAGTACGCCATGTCCACCCGGAACCCGGCCACCCCGAGGCCCAGCCAGTGGGCCATGATCCCGCGCAACGCCGCCCGGTTGGCGCGCGGACCGTCGGCGTCCACCGGCTGACGCCACGGCTCCTCGGAACTGCCGCGCGCGTAGCCGAAGTTGAGCGCGGGCTGACAGTCGAAGAAGTTGGGCCGGTACCAGCCGTGGCGGCTGCCGGGCGAGGCGACGAAGCCGTCCACCTGCCGGTCGGACCAGATGTAGCGGTGGTCGGACGGGTCCTCGGCCGCGGCCAGGAACCAGGGGTGGCGGTCGGAGGTGTGCCCGGCGACCAGGTCCAGCAGGATCCGGATGCCCCGGCCGCGCGCCGCCTCGACCAGCGCGACCAGGTCCTCGGTGCGGCCGTAGCGCGGCGCCGGGGTGAGGTAGTCGGAGACGTCGTAGCCGGCGTCGCGGAACGGCGAGGCGAAGCAGGGGTTGAGCCAGACCGTGTCCACGCCGAGCCAGGCGAGGTGGTCGAGGTGCTCGGTGATGCCGGCGAAGTCGCCGATGCCGTCCCCGTCGGAGTCGGCGAAGGTCTGCGGGTAGATCTGGTAGAGGACGGCGTCGTCCAACCAGTCGGGCCCGGGGCGGGTCGAGGTCATGGGGTGGGTCCTCCTACCGGGTCCGGGGGCGTACGGGCCGGGGCCGAGGCGCCGGGCTTGCCCGGGCTGAGCCGGGTGCCGCTCAGCCGGGTGCCGCTCAGCCGGGTGCCAACGATTCTCGTCCAATCCCGGCCGTCCCGACAGCCCGCCTCTCCACGATTCCGGCCCGGCCCGGCTCGATGCCGCGATCCCTGCCCGGCCCAAGCCCGGCTCCGCGTTCCCGGCCCGACCACCCCGCTACCGCTCGAAAGGCGCCGCACAGGCCTCCGTGAACACCCGGGCCCGCCGGGTGATCTCCGCCCAGTCCCCCGCCGCGACCGCCTCCGGCGGCACCACGTCCGTCCCCGCGCACACCGCGAGTGCGCCCTGTGCCAGGAACTCGGCCGCGTTGCCCGCGTTCACGCCGCCGGAGGCCACCAGCGGCACGTCCGGGTACGGCCCGCGAAGGTCCTTGAAGTAGCCAGGTCCGAACACCCGGGCCGGGAAGATCTTGACGGCGGCCGCCCCGAGGTCCACTGCCAGGGCCACCTCGGTCGGGGTGAGCGCCCCCAGCACCACCGGCACCCCGCGCGCCCGCGCCCGCGCCGCGACCTCGGGCCGGCCGCCGGGGGTGACCAGGAAGGACGCCCCGGCGGCGATGCCGCGCTCGGCCTGGTCGGCGGTCAGCACCGTCCCGACCCCGACTCGCCATCCCGCTTCGGAGGCCCGCTTCAGATGATCCGTCACATTCGATGTGGTGCAGGTGAATTCGGTGAGCCGGATGCCACCCTCCGCGAGCGCGGCGCAGAGCGCGGCGGCGTCCGGGATGCGGGGCGCGCGGACCACCGCGATCACCGGATCGCCGCTCAGCACGGGAGGCCCGGCGGACGAAGCGGCGGAGCGGCCGGCCGACAGCCCGGCGGAGGGGTTGGCGGACGGGTTGGCGGACGGGTTGGCGAGGGACCAGCGGAAGGAGCGGTCATACGGCCAGAGTTCCTCGATCGGTGCGACGCAGGGCGCGCCCCGGCCGGGCGCCGGTGGTACGACCCTGCCGGACGACGGCGGTGCCGTTGACGTACACGTACGCGATCCCCTCGGCGGGCAGCCGGGGTTGCTCGAAAGTGGCGGCGTCCCGGACCCGCTCGGGATCGAAGAGCACCAGGTCGGCGTAATTTCCGGGGGCGATCCGCCCGCGCCGGTGCAGTCCCAGCCTGGCGGCGGGCCGGCCGGTCATCCGGGCGACCGTCTCCTCCAGGGTCAGCACGCCCGAATCCCGGCTGTAGTGGCCGAGGTAGCGCGGGAAGGCGCCCCAGGCACGCGGGTGCGGGCGGGCGCCGACCAGCAGCCCGTCGCTGCCGACGATGTGCACGCGGTGGCGCATGATCGTCCGGACGTTCTCCTCGTGTCCGACGTGCTGGAGGATCGTGGTGGCCAGCCCGTCGCGGCGCAGCAGGTCGAGGAAGACCTCCGTCCCGCCGCGCCCCTGCTCGACGGCGAGTTCGGCGACCGTCCGGCCGACCGCCCCCGCGAGCTCGGCCGAGCGGACACCGGAGATCTGGATCGTCGCCCAGTCGGCGACCACGCCGTGGCAGCCGTCGCTCCCCTTCTCCTCCACCTCGTACCGGATCCGCTCGCACTGCGCCGGATCCGCCAGCCGCGCCAGCGTCGCGGCCGGTCCGCCCTCGCCGGCCCAACTCGGCAGCAGAGCGGCCAGGGTGGTGGAGCCGGGCAGGTAGGGGTAGCTGTCCAGAGTGAGGTCGACACCGTCGGCGAGCGCCCGGTCGACCAGCTCCAGCAGTTCGCCCGCCCGGCCCCGGTTGACGCCGAAGTTCATCGCGGCGTGGGTCAGGTGCAGTGCGCAGCCGGACCGCCTGGAGATCTCCACCATCTCCGCGTAGCCCGCCAACGCCCCGGCACCGTAAGAGCGTTGGTGCGGGGCATGGAAGCCGCCGTAGGCCGCCACCACGGTGCACAGCTCGACCAGCTCGGCGGTGTCGGCGTACATCCCGGGGGTGTAGCTGAGGCCGCTGGACATGCCGACCGCGCCGTCCAGCAGGCTCTTCGCCAACACCTGCCGCATCCGGTCGAGTTCGGCCGGGGTGGGCGGGCGGTCGACCCAGCCCATGGCGAGCGTCCGCAGTGTGCCGTGCGGCACGAGGTAGCAGGCGTTCACGGCGACGCGGGTGCGGTCGAGCCGGTCCAGGTAGCCGGCGACGTCACGCCAGTCCCAGTCGAGGTCCTCCAGATCGCCGTTCCAGCCCGCCAGTTGGCGGCGCAGCTCGGGCAGCGTGGTGTCGTCCACCGGGGCGTAGGAGAGACCGTCCTGGCCGAGGACCTCGCAGGTGACGCCCTGGGTGACCTTGGCCGGGTGCTCGGGTTCGAGCAGCAGGGCCAGGTCGGAGTGGGCGTGCATGTCGATGAACCCGGGGGCGAGCACCAGCCCGTCGGCGTCCACCACCGACGGCGCGTCCAGGCCCCGGCCGATCTCGGCGATCAGGCCGTCGGCGATCCGGACGTCGGCCCGGTAGCGCTCGGCGCCGGTGCCGTCGACGACCGTCGCGCCCCTGAAGACCGTTCTCGCCGCCTCCGTCATCAGAAGAAGGTCCTGACCAGCCCGGTGACCTTCGGCTCGGCCGCGTCGGCGGAGTCCAGCACCGGGATCGCCGTCCACTTGTCGAAGGCCGTGCACGGGTGCGAGACGCCGAGCCGCAGCACCGCGCCGATCGGCGCGAGGTCGCCGGCGTCGCGCAGGAAGGCGTGCTGGTCGTTGAGCGCGGTGATCCGGGCCGCCGTGCTGGTCAACTCCGCTCCACCCCGGACGACTTGCGGCTCCGGAAGGCCCTCGTCGAAGGGCAGGTCGCGCTTGCCCGCGTCCAGCAGCGCCAGTTGCGGCTCGGGCCGGGAGGCCACCCGGGCCCAGCCGTGCAGCGCGCCGCGGAACGCGGCCTGGCCGCCGTGCCGGGCGAGCGGCGAGATGCCCCGGTAGAAGCCGTCGTCATGGGCGATGTACGCGCCCGAGCGCAGCACCACCAGGGCCTCCGGCAGCGCGGCCAACTCCTCGACCACCAGGTCGAAGTAGGCGCTGCCGCCGGCCGAGACCACCGGCGGCGCATCGTCCGGGTAGGAGCCGGCGAGCCGGCCGTGCAGTTCGCCGAGGGCCTTCAGGTAGCCGCGGACGGTGGCCAGCCCCTCGGCGGTGGCGTCGTGGGCGAGCGCACCCTCGTACCCGCCGACGCCCGCGAGCCGCAGGGTGGGGGCACGTAGGACGGCGGCGGCGATCTCGACGGCCGCGTCCACCCCGCGCGCGCCGGTCCGCCCGCCCGGGCCGCCGAGTTCGACCAGCACCTCGACCGGCCGCTCGGCCCCGGCGGCGCGCAGCGCCTCGTCCATCAGCCGGACGCCCTCGGTGGAGTCGGCCCAGCAGAGGAAGGCGAAGTCCGGGTCGGCGCGCAGCTCGGCGGCGAGCCAGGCGAGCCCGGCCGGGTCGAGCAGGGTGTTGGCGAGCAGGATCCGCTGCACGCCGAAGGCCCGGGCGACCCGGACCTGCGGCAGGTTGGCGAGGGTGATGCCGTGGCTGCCGGCCGCGAGCTGGGCCTGCCACAGGGCGGGCGCCATGGTGGTCTTGCCGTGCGGGGCGAGCGCGACGCCCGCCTTGGCGCACCAGTCGGCCATGGTACGGACGTTGTGGTCGAGCGCGGCGCCGTCGAGGGTGAGCAGCGGGGTGCCGAGCGAGGAGAGGGTCGGGCCGGTGGCGAGCCAGTCCCGGACGGTGTGTCCCCAGCTCTCCGGCGGGGCGGCCTTGAACCGCCAGTCGAGCGTCTCATCGGCCAGCGCCGCCACCGCCCCTTCGGCGATGCCCGGCCCGTTGGTGCCGTTCGCGAACGTCTGCTCCACCATTTCCTCCATCCACCTCGTTGCAACATACGCAACGAGGGTTGCACATGCTGGCAGCACGGTTCTAGCATCGGCGCCGGATCACGGTCAACGGACCCGGCTGACGGTCGAACACCCACGGTCGAACACGAGCGGTCTGACACCGACGGTCACGCACCGACGGTCTGACGCCGACAGTCACGCACCGACGCTCAAGCACCGACGCTCAAGCACCGACGGCCGGCCCAGGTCGACCCGCGCACGACGGGACGGCCGCAGACGAGGAGCCCCGCAGATGCCGCGACAGGACGCCCCGGGGCCGACCCGCCGCCCCGGTCCTCCCCCGACGGCCGTCTGCGTGGGCGAGTCGATGGCCGCCCTGCTCCCGGACCGCCCGGGCCCGCTGGAGGCGGTGGAGAACTTCCGACTGTCCGTCGGCGGCGCGGAGTCCAACGTGGCCGGGGCGCTGGCCGCACTCGGCGTACCGACCGCCTGGATCAGCCGGGTCGGCGACGACGGCTTCGGCCGCCGCCTGCTCACCGAGCTCGCCGCCCGCGGGGTGGACGTCTCCGCCGTCACGGTCGACCCGCACCGACCGACCGGCCTCTACCTCAAGGAGGTCGGCGGCGACACCGGCCACCGGCACGACCTCGGCCCCGGCCGCAGCCGCCTGCACTACCACCGGCGCGGCTCCGCGGCCGCCGCGCTCTCCCCCGCGCTGCTCACCGACCCGGCCGCCGTCGCGCTGCTGGCCGGCGCCCGGCTGCTGCACCTGTCCGGCATCACCGCCGCACTCTCCGACGACTGCCTGGCCCTGCTGCGCGCCCTGCTCGCCGACCGCCGCCCGGGCCGGCTGGTCAGTTTCGACCTCAACTGGCGCCCCGCGCTCTGGCACGACCGCGACCCGGCCGTGCTCCCGCCGCTGCTGGACGCCGCCGATCTGCTGCTGCTCGGCACCGACGAGGCACAGGCCGCCTTCGGCACCGACGAGCCCACCGCGCTGCGCCGCCGCTTCCCCTCCCCCGCCACCGTTGTGGTCAAGGACGCCGCCCGGATGGTCACCGCCCTGGAGCGGGACGGTACGGCGGTCGCCGAACCGGCGCTGGCCGTCGAGGTGGTCGAGGCCACCGGCGCGGGTGACGCCTTCGCGGCCGGCTACCTGGCCGGAACGATCCACGGCCTGGACCAGCGCGGCCGACTGCGGCTCGGCCACCTGAGCGCCGCCTGCGCGCTGACCGCCCCCGACGACCAGGCCGAGCTGCCGCCCGAGTCCGTGGTGGCCGCGCTGCTCGGCGCCTCGCCCGCCGACTGGGCCGCCACCCGGGTCAGCGCCGAGGGAATCACCTCCCCGGCGCTGCCCGCCGACAACGGGGCCCGGGCCCGGGGCGAGCAGTCCTGGACCCGAGGCACCCGAGCGCGAACCCGCGGCGAACAGCCCCGAGCCCAGGCCGATCCACCCCCGCCGCAGGCCGACCCGCCACCGCCGCAGGCCGACCCGACCGGGGCACGGGCCGATCGGTCCCGGGCACGATGAGCACGCCCCCCAGCCCACCGACCGGAGCCCGAGCCCGATGAGCCAGACCGTCACCCGCGCCCTGCGCATCCTCGCCCAGCTCGGCGAGGGCGAGCGCTCCCTCGACCAGCTGGCCGAGGTGCTCGGCGTCCACAAGACCACCGTGCTCCGCCTGCTCCAGAGCCTGGAGGAGGAACGGTTCGTCTACCGCGACTCCGCCTACCGCTACCACCTCGGCGCGGGCCTGTTCGCGCTCTCCGGCCTCGCCCTGGAACAGCGCGGCATCCGCCGGATCGCCGCCCCCCACCTCGCCGAGCTGAACGCCGCCACCGGCCAGACCGTGCACCTGGCCGCGTACGAGGGCGGCGAGGTGGTCTACATCGACAAGTTCGACTCCCGCCACCCGGTCCGGATGTACTCCCGGATCGGCCTGCGCGCCGCGCTGCACTGCGCCGCCGTGTCCAAGGTGCTGCTGGCCGACCTGCCGCTGCCCGAGCGCCGCCGGGTGGTGGCCGGGATCGACTTCACCCCGCACACCGAGCGCACCCTCGCCACGCCAGAGGCGCTGCTCGCCGAGCTGGAGAAGGTCGCTGCCCGGGGCTGGGCCGAGGACCACGCCGAGCACGAGTCCTTCATCAACTGCGTGGCCGCCCCGATCCGGGACGCCAGCGGCCGGGTGGTCGCCGCAGCCTCCATCTCCGTCCCCGACGTCGTCCTGCCGTACGAGCAGGTGCTGGACCTCCTCCCGCGAGTGCTCGCCACCGCCCGCGCCGTCTCGGCCGACTGCGGCGACCCCGACCACATTTGACGATCCGCCACATCCAAAGGAACCCCATGTCCGAGCACCCCCAGACCGGCGACAAGACCGAGATCCGCACCGACGGCGCCCCCGCCCCCGCGTGGATGTTCTCCCAGGGCGTCCGCAAGGGCCCGATCCTGCAGGTCTCCGGCCAGGGCCCGCAGGACCCGGCCACCGGCGAGTACCTCCACCACGGCGACGTGAGGGCCCAGACCCGCCGCACCCTGGAGAACGTCAAGGCCATCGTCGAGGCGGGCGGCGCCGCCATCGAGGACGTGGTGATGTTCCGCGTGTACCTCACCAAGCGCGCCGACTTCCCGCTGATGAACGAGGTCTACGCCGAGTTCATCGAGGAGAACATCAAGCCCGGCGGCGTGAAGCCCTGCCGCACCACGGTCTTCGTGGAGCTGCCCCAGGAGCCCATGCTGGTGGAGATCGACGCCCAGGCCGTCGTCGCCTGACGCCCCGCGAAACCCCCGAGGGCCCGGACGCCGTCACGCGTCCGGGCCTCGCCGCACCCCGCCATCCACTTGCCACACCCCTGCGCGGACATTAGGTTAGGCTCACCTAACTATTAGGAGGTCCGTTCATGAGCGAGCGCAGCATGGGGGTCCCCCCGGCCGAAGGCTGGGGGAGAATCATCGAAAGGTGCGTGTGGGCGAATGCCCCTGCCGAGCGCGGCGAGGTGGGCGCATGAGTCTGCCCACCGGCGACGCCGAGGTGCCCGAGCCCACCACCGCCGAACGGGTCCACAGCCTGCTCAGCACGACCTCCTCACTCACCGTCCGCGCCCTCGGCGAACACCACGACCTGAACACCCCGGTCTCCGTGCACGGCTCCCGACTGCGCCTGCGCGCCCCGCTGGACGCCCCGCTCACCGCGGCCGCCGCCGGAGCCACCGAGGGCCTGGCCGTCGTCCTCGACGTCACCGACGTGTCCCCGGTCGCCGTCCGCGACCGGATCCGCGGCCGCCTCACCCTGGCCGGCCGGCTGCACCTGGCCCACCTCGCCGACGACGGCCTCAGCGTCCACCTGCGCGTGGACGTCGCCCACGCCGTCCTCGCCACCCCGTACGGCACCGGCGCGCTCACCGCCGCCGGCCTCGCCCTCGCCGCCCCCGACCCGCTGGCCCGGCACGAGGCCGCGCTGCTCACCCACCTGGCCGACGAGCACGCCGACGCACTCGACCTGCTCACCGGCCTGCTCGACCCGGCCCTGCTCGCCGGGCACCCGGACATCCGCCCGCTCGCCCTCGACCGCTACGGCCTGGTACTGCGCCTGGCCCACCCGCACGGCCACCGCGACGTCCGCCTGGTCTTCCCCAAACCCGCCGGCGACACCGAGGACTTCGGGCACCGGATGCACGAGCTGCTGGCCGCCGCCGAGCACGGCCTGCCCGTCCGCCGGAACTGACCCCGCCCGGGCGTCACCGCTCGACGGCGTCCTCCAGCACGATCCGCCCCGTCCGCGCGTACCGCTCCGGCCGCCGGCACCGGCGCGATCCCGACCACTCGAACTCACCCGGAGCCACGAACGGCAACGGCCGGCCCGGCTCCACGAGGGATCCTCGCGAAGCCGGGCCGGCCTTGGGCGTGTCCCGCGCCCATGTCCACCGGTGCGGCGATCACCCGGTCGAGCGGTCACCCGACATGACCATCCCGGGCGGTCGATTCGCCCCGCACCAGCGGTGGTTCCTGAAACCCGCGGTCAGCGCGGGGTCCGAACAGGGTCTGCGCAGCGTCAGAGCGCGACGCCGTGCGCCCTCAGGTAGGCGACCGGGTTGATGTCCGAGCCGTACTCCGACCCGGTGCGGATCTCGAAGTGCAGGTGCGGGCCGGTCACGTTGCCGGTGGCGCCGGAGAGGCCGAGCCGCTGGCCGACGGTGACGGTCTGACCGATCTTCACACCGACCACGGAGAGGTGCGCATACTGGGCGTACTTGCCGTCGGCGAGCTTGATCTCGACCTGGTTGCCGTAGGCGCCGCCGTTGCCGGCCTTCACCACGACACCGTTGGCGACCGTGCGCACCGGGGTGCCGGTGGAGGCGACGAAGTCCTGGCCGGTGTGGTGGCCGGAGGCCCACATCGAGCCGGCCACGCCGTAGGCCTCGCCCAGCACCGGGTTGGCCAGCGGAGCGACGTAGCCGACGGTGGCGGCGACCGGGGCGGCGGTGACGACCTGGGCCGGAGCGGCGTTCTGAATCTGGGTCTGGACCTGGACGCCCGGCTTGGCGGCCTCGGTCTGCACCTGCACCTGCACCTGAGCGTCTGCGACAGCGGCGGCGCTCTGGGTGACCGGGGCGGCCGGAGCAGCGGGCTGGGCCGGAGCAGCCGGCTCGGCGGCGGCGTCGGCGTGGGCCGCGAGCGACAGCCCCTGACCCGGGAAGATCAGGTTCGGGTCGGCGCCGACCGCCGAGCGGTTCTGCTCGTACAGCGCGGGCCAGCCGCCCTCGACGTTCCGGGCGTCGGCGATCTTGGACAGGCTGTCGCCGCCGACGACGTGGTAGCCCTCTTGGGCAGCTGCCGGGGCAGCCGACACGGCGTCCACGACGGCGGCGTGCTGCGCGACCGAGGCGGCCGGGGCGTTATGGGCCTGGGCGCTGATCGTGGTCACGAGCGGCAGGGCGAAGGAGACACCGGTGACGGCGACGGCGATGCCGATGCGGGCGGCGCGGGGCACGGCGATACGACGAGCCTGTGCAGGCATGGGATTCCTCTCCGACGCCTGCGAGGTGAGCTGTCGGGTTCGGGCTGGAGTTGCCCGGCCGCACGCGCGGCTTCACCCCAAGCCGGTCCTGGACGTTCGCGCTGAACAGCGCGGACTCCGGTCCGGCGACTTACCTGTGGGTCCCCCGCTCCTGCCGTGCAAAGCTCAGTTCGAACCACCGGACAGCGGCAGGACTCGGCGTTCCACCCGGTGGGTCCACCCAGGCTGGCCGGGTGGTCGCTGAACTAAAACCCATCCGTTCGGGTGAAGCAATGTCGATCTCTTGAACCAGCGACAACCCCCCGCGGCGCGATCACCCTCCGCATGGCCCACCGCACGGTGCGTACACAATCCATTCACTCGACGCCACTGATCCACGACGCTGCGCCGACCTCGGCGGCCCAGTGCGACCGTCCGCTCACGCACCGCCCACCCCGGACACACCGCCCGGTGACCCTTGTCACGTGCACCCTGTCGGGCGCAGGATCAGGCCGTGGCCACCTCAACGGCCGGCACCCTGCGCCTGGGCACCGCGCAGGGCCGCTGGGTTCTCCTGGCAACGGTGCTCGGCTCCAGCATGGCGATGCTCGACGGCACCGTGGTGAACGTCGCCCTGCCCCGGATCGGCGCCGACCTCGGCGCCTCCCTGGCGTCCCTGCAATGGACGCTGAACGCCTATCTGCTCACGCTGGCGGGCCTGATCCTGCTCGGCGGCGCGCTCGGCGACCGGTACGGACGGCGCAAGGTCTTCCTGATCGGCGTGGTCTGGTTCGCCGCCGCCTCCGCGGCCTGCGCCGTCGCCCCGAACATCAACGTGCTGATCGCCGCCCGCGCCGTCCAGGGCATCGGCGGGGCGCTGCTCACCCCCGGCTCGCTCGCCATGCTCCAGGCCGTCTTCCATCCTGACGACCGCTCGGCGGCGGTGGGCCTGTGGTCCGGTCTCGGCGGGGTGTCCGCGGCCATCGGCCCCTTCCTCGGCGGCTGGCTGGTGGACGGCCCCGGCTGGCGCTGGATCTTCCTGCTGAACCTGCCGCTGGCCGCCGCCGTGATCGCGGTCACCTCCCGCTACGTCCCGGAGAGCCGCGACGAGTCCGCCTCCGGCCGCTTCGACGTGCCCGGCGCGCTGCTCGCCGCACTCGCCCTCGGCGCGATCACCTACGCACTCACCGCCGCCGGGGAGGGCCTGTCCCCCGCCGTCTGGCTCACCGGCGCGATCGGCCTGCTGCTCGGCGCCGCCTTCGTCGCCGTCGAGCGCCGCGCACCCGATCCGATGCTGCCGCTCGGACTGTTCTCGTCCCGACTGTTCACCGCCGTGAACCTGGTCACCTTCTGCGTCTACGCGGCCTTCAGCGGGGTGTTCTTCCTGCTGGTGGTCCAGCTGCAGATCGTGTCCGGCTTCTCGCCCCTGGTCTCCGGCTTCGCCCTGGTGCCGATCACGGTGCTGATGCTGACCCTGTCGGCGCGCGCCGGCCGCCTCGGCAAGCGGATCGGCCCGCGCATCCCGCTCACCGTCGGCCCGCTGCTCTGCGCCGCCGGGGTGCTGCTGATGCTGCGCACCGGCCCCGGCTCCTCCTACTGGGCGGACGTGCTGCCCGCCGTCGCGGTGATGGGCAGCGGAATGACCCTGCTGGTCGCACCGCTGACCGCGACGGTGCTGGCCGCCGTCGACGTACGGCACGCGGGCATCGCCAGCGGCGTCAACAACGCCGCCGCCCGCGCGGCCGGCCTGCTCGCGGTGGCCGCCCTCCCGGCGCTGGCCGGACTGAGCGGCGATGCCTACCGGGTGCCGTCCTCGGTGGACTCCGCCTTCCACACCGCGATGCTGATCTGCGCGGGTCTGCTGGTCAGCGGCGGGCTGATCGCCTTCGCCACCGTCCGGGGCAACGTGCTCACCCCGCAGGAGCACCCGGTGGCCGAGCCGAACTGCGACTGGCCCTGCGCCACCACCACCCCGCCGCTCGACCCCGGACACACCAAGACGCCCGAGGGCCCCGCCACCGGAACGGTGGCAGGGCCCTCGTCGGACAACTGACGCAGCGTCAGAGGATGTCGGCCGGCGCGTACTTGGCCGCCTCCGGGTAGGCCGCCGCGACGGCCTCCACCAGGCGGACCACCTCGGCGACCTGCGCCCCGGCCGCACCGGTGAACGACAGCTTGTCGGCCAGCAGCGCGTCCAGCGCGGCCCGGTCCAGCGGGATCCGCTCGTCGGCGGCCAGCCGGTCCAGCAGCTCGTTCTCCCGGGCGCCCGCGCGCATGGCCAGCGCGGAGGCGACGGCGTGCTCCTTGATGACCTCGTGCCCGGTCTCCCGGCCGACGCCCGCGCGCACCGCGCCCATCAGCACCTTGGTGGTGGCCAGGAACGGCAGGTAGCGGTCCAGCTCGGCCTCGACCACGGCCGGGAAGGCGCCGAACTCGTCGAGGACGGTCAGGAAGGTCTCCAGCAGGCCGTCGAAGGCGAAGAAGGCGTCCGGCAGCGCGACCCGGCGCACCACCGAGCAGGAGACGTCGCCCTCGTTCCACTGGTCGCCGGCCAGCTCGCCGGTCATCGAGGCGTAGCCGCGCAGGATCACGGCCAGGCCGTTGACGCGCTCGCAGGAGCGGGTGTTCATCTTGTGCGGCATCGCGGAGGAGCCGACCTGGCCCTCCTTGAAGCCCTCCGTCACCAGCTCGTGGCCGGCCATCAGACGGATCGTCTTGGCCAGGCTGGACGGCGCGGCGGCCAGCTGGACGAGGGCGGTGAGCACCTCGAAGTCCAGCGAGCGCGGGTAGACCTGGCCGACGCTGGTCAGCACGTTCTCGAAGCCGAGGTGCCCGGCGACCCGGCGCTCCAGCTCGGCCAGCTTCTCGGTGTCGCCGCCGAGCAGGTCCAGCATGTCCTGGGCGGTGCCGACCGGGCCCTTGATCCCGCGCAGCGGGTAGCGGGCGATCAGCTCCTCCAGACGGCGGAAGGCGACCAGCAGCTCGTCGGCGATCGACGCGAAGCGCTTGCCCAGGGTGGTGGCCTGCGCGGCCACGTTGTGCGAGCGGCCGGCCACGACCAGTTCGGAGTGCTGGGCGGCGAGGCTGGCCAGGCGCACCAGCACGGCCACCGTGCGGTCCCGGACGTGTTCCAGGGACTGGCGGATCTGCAGCTGCTCGACGTTCTCGGTCAGATCCCGGGAGGTCATGCCCTTGTGGATCTGCTCGTGGCCGGCGAGCTCGCTGAACTCCTCGATGCGGGCCTTCACGTCGTGGCGGGTGATCCGCTCACGGGCGGCGATCGAGCCGAGGTCGACCTGGTCGATCACCCGCTCGTAGTCGGCGACGGCGCTCGCCGGCACCTCGACACCGAGGTCCTGCTGGGCCTTCAGGACGGCGAGCCACAGGTGGCGCTCAAGGACCACCTTGTGCTCGGGGGACCACAGCTGGGCCAGGGTCGCCGAGGCGTACCGGGAGGCCAGGACATTGGGGATCTGGGGCTTCGCGCTCACGCTTCGCAAGCCTAACAGCCGAGGTCACGCCGATCGTCGGCGGCTGGGGCGGCCGGGCCGGATTCCGAACACGGCCCGGACGGACTCGCCGTTCCGTTCGCCGAACCGCCCGCCCCCGTCGGCACCTTGGCCGTCATCGCGCCGGGCGACCCGCTACTGCTGCGCGCCGCCCGTCCGACCGGCCAGCACCGGCAGGACCTGCGCGCAGATCGAGTGCAAGGCGACCCGCTGCTCGTCGGTCATCGCCTCGAAGGCCTGGTGGGTGCGGGCCATCTCACCGCGGATGCGGTTCAGGATCTCCCGGCCCTCGTCCGTGATCACCACGATCTTCACCCGGCGGTCACCGGCCGCCGCCTCGCGGTTGGCCAGGCCCAGCGACTCCAGCCGGTCCACGATCCCGGTCACGTTCGACGCGTCGCAGCCCAGCCGCCCGGCCAGCGCCCGCATCGGCACCGGCTCCTGCACCGAGCCCAGCGCCTTGGCCTGCGAGGAGGAGAGCCCGTGCCGGGCCGCGGCCGCCGCGAAGTCCTGGAAGTACGCGGCGCCGACGGCGGCCAACGCCTCCATCAGCTCGGCGTTGGTCGGTACGGTCGTCGTCGTCGAACCCATGGGGCCAGCGTACGACCCAGTGCTTCAGTAACTCAAGCTTTGACCACGGCAACCGTCGGCGAGTCGCCTCACAGTCCAGCCATTCGGAGCAGGATCACAGCGGATCGGCACCAGATCACAGCGGATCAGCACCGGATCAGCACCGCATCGCAGCGGATCAGGGCCGGATCAGAGCACCAGCTGGTCGAACAGCCGCCGCAGTTCCGCGTCCGGGTCCGCGGTCAGCCCGGTGTGCACCGGCCCTGGCTGGACGATCGCGCTGCGCGGCGCGGTCAGCCAGCGGAACCGCTGCCCGGGGCTGTCCGAGGCCGCCGGACCGGCCGACGGCCCACCCAGGCAGACCGCCTCGATCCCCCGCAGCGCCCGCCGCACCCCCTGCACGTCCGCCACCGGGTCCAGCGCCAGCAGCCGGGCCTGGTCCAGGTGGGTCCGCGCGGCCAGGTGCGCGCTCTGCCGGCAGTACAGCAGCACCCCGACGTTGACGCACTCACCCCGCTCGACCCTCGGCACCGCGCGGATCACGGCGTACTCGTAGTCGTACAGCTCCACGACGGCCGGCAGCCCGGCCGGCAGCGACTCGGTCATGCGGGCACCTCCGGCAGCCAGTCACGCGGACCGGCCAGTCGCTCGGTCAGCTGGGAACGGTACGCGGCGCGTACCTCCTCGGGGGAGTCGAAGCCGAACTCGTCCAGCAGCCAGACCTCGGGGATCTGCGCCACCGCGGCCTCGATCGCCGCCTCCGCGAGCGGTGCCAGCGCCTTGTCCGCCGCCGCCAGGTCCGGCCGGGCGCGCAGCAGCGCGTGGTCGGAGGCGTCGTACGGACGACGCACCCAGGCGGCGGCGCCCGGCCAGTTGTGGTGGAAGATCAGGCTCGCGCCGTGGTCGATCAGCCGCAGCCCACCCGTCGCCACCAGCAGGTTGGGGTTGCGCCAGGAGCGGTCGACGTTGCCGATCAGCGCGTCGAACCAGAGCACCTGACCGGCGAGTTCGGGGTCCACGTCGAAGCACAGCGGATCGAAGTTGAGCGCACCGCTGACGAAGGCCATCCCGAGGTTGGTGCCGCCGCTGGCCCGCATCTGATCCTGGATCTGGTGGTCCGGCTCGCTGCGCGCGAGCACCGGGTCCAGGTCGACGGTCACCAGCTCCGGCACCGGCAACCCGATCCGCCGGCCCAGTTCCCCGGCCAACACCTCCGCCACCAACGCCTTGCGGCCCTGCGCCGCGCCGACCCATTTCAGCGCGTACAGCCGCCGGTCGTCGGCCTCGACCAGGCCCGGCATCGAGCCGCCTTCTCGCAGTGGCGTCACATACCGGACCGCCGTCACCTCGGGGAGCACGCCCGACAGCTTATCGGTGCCCGCCCCCTCCTCTCGCCCCGAACCGCTCCCCCTCATCCGCCCCACCCGGCAGCACCCCACTCCACCCGTCCGCACCAACCTCCGCACCCCACCTGCCGCTCCCCTCCCTCATCCGCCCGCCCCCGGTGGCAGCCCCCGCTGCTCCGTGCGAGTGTGGCGGACAGTAGTGGGGACCCTCACGGTACGACCTGCACGACAAAGGGATGAGCGATGGAACGACCTCGGATCCTGATCGTGGGCGGTGGCTTCGCCGGCTTGGAGTGCGCCCGCCGCCTCGAACGCAAGCTCGCGCCGTCGGAGGCCGAGATCACGCTGGTCACGCCGTTCAGCTACCAGCTCTACCTCCCTCTCCTGCCCCACGTCGCCGCCGGCGTCCTCACCCCCCAGTCCGTGGCCGTCTCGCTGCGCCGATCCCTGCGCCGCACCCACATCATCCCCGGCGGCGCCATCGGTGTGGACCCGGCCTCCAAGGTCTGCGTCATCCGCAAGATCACCGACGAGGTGGTCGCGAAGAAGTACGACGCCCTGGTCCTCACCCCCGGTAGCATCACCCGCTCCTTCGACATCCCGGGGCTCACCGACTACGCCCGCGGCATGAAGACGCTCGCCGAGGCCGCCTACATCCGCGACCACGTGATCTCCCAACTCGACCTCGCCTCGGCCACCTTGGACCAGAAGGAGCGCGAGTCCCGGCTGCAGTTCGTGGTGGTCGGCGGCGGCTACGCGGGCACCGAGACGGCCGCCTGCCTGCAGCGCCTCACCACCGCCGCCGCCCGCCGCTACCCGCGGCTCGACGCCCGGCAGATCAAGTGGCACCTGATCGACATCGCCCCGAAGCTGATGCCGGAACTCGGCGACGTGCTGGGCACCGCCGCCCTGGAGATCCTGCGGGACCGCGGCATCGAGGTGTCGCTGGGCGTCTCGGTGGCCGAAGTCAGCGCCGAGACGGTCAAGTTCACCGACGGCCGGGTGCTCCCCTGCCGCACGCTGATCTGGACCGCCGGCGTGGCCGCCAGCCCGCTGATCGGCACCCTGGACGCGGAGACGGTCCGCGGCCGGCTCGCCGTGACGGCGGAGATGCGCGTGCCGCAGTTCGAGGGGGTGTTCGCGCTCGGCGACGCGGCGGCCGTCCCCGACCTCGCCAAGGGCGACGGCGCGGTCTGCCCGCCGACCGCCCAGCACTCCGCCCGGCAGGGCCGCGTGGTGGCCGACAACGTGATCGCCTCGCTCCGCAACCAGCCGCTGGAGCCGTACTACCACAGGGATCTGGGCCTGGTGGTCGACCTCGGCGGCAAGGACGCGGTCTCCAAGCCGATCGGTGTCGAACTGCACGGCCTGCCCGCCCAGTTGGTGGCCCGCGGCTACCACCTGATGGCGATGCGCACCAATGCGGCCAAGTTCCGGGTGGCTTCGAACTGGCTGCTCAACGCGACCGCCGGGGACGACTTCGTCCGCACCGGCTTCCTCGCCCGCCAGCCCGCCCGTCTGCGCGACTTCGAGTACACCGACGCCTATCTGACGAAGGATCAGGTCAGGGCCCACGCCCAGTCGCTGCTCGCCAAGGGCTGAACCGGAACGCCATCGGCGCCCCCGCCGCGAATGCCGCGGCCGGGGCGCCGAAGCACGTCCGTCAGCGTGCGGCCAGGTACATCCCGCTCGCGTCCTGCCCGGCGGTGTTGCGGCAGGCGTAGTCACCGCTGCTCTGCCCCCACAGCAGGGTCAGGCAGCGCCCGAGCGCCAACTGCCCGTAGTAGTTGGGGTGCATCGACTCCTGCAGCACGCCCTGGGTGGTGTTGAACCCGCCGTCGACGAACCGCGCCCACTCGCTGCTGGTAGCGGACGGAGCGGAGCTCGCGGTCGGCTGCTGGGTGGCCGTCGAGCAGACCTCGCGGCCCTGCAGCATGTCGGACAGGTCCAGGAACTGGGCGCCCTTGGTCGCCGCGACCCCGGCCAGCGCCTTGGAGATCTGCGGCACCATCGAGTCGCGCGCCCAGTCGGCGTCCGCGTTCCAGAACGGGCAACCGCCGGTGTCCGAACGGCTCCAGCCGCTCTCCGGGTAGCGCATCTCGGCGCTGCGCGGGATCGGCGACGGGTAGGACTGCAGCACCAGCCGGTAGTCCGACGGCGCGTAGCCCGCGTCGGCCATCACCGCGCGGATCTCGTCGATCGCCTTGCCGACCCCGGCCATCGCGGTCGGCATCTTGGAGTCGACCGAGGACTGCGCCGAGTCGTGGCAGTACGAGTTCCAGATCAGGTAGTCCTGCACGCAGTCGGAGATGATGCTGCCGAAGCCGAGGTCGTTGCCGCCGATCGACAGGGTGATCAGCTTGACGTTGTTCTGCCGTGCCACGGTGGCGAGTTGGTCGGCCTGAGGGGCCTCGCCCTTGAGTGACTGACCGCCGTCGGCGGCGCGGAAGATGTTCGCGGTGACGGCCCCGGAGCAAGCCAGGTTGATCTGGCTCTGGGCGACCGTCGCGGCGCCGACCACCTCGGCGACGTCGGAGCGGTCGCAGCCGCTCGCCGCCGTGGCGCCGTAGACGACCGAAGGATCGGCCGAACTGCCGTTCCAGGCCCGGTCGGTGCCGTTGTGGCCGTCGGTGGTGCCGGCGGCGTTGCCCATCCAGCGTCCGGCCTCGCCGGAGATGTAGCTGTCGCCGAGCGTGACGCTCGCGGTGGGCCCGGCCGAGACCCCGCCCGGGGCGGCCGAGGCGGGCGTGGCGACGGCCAGCCCGGCCACGGTCAGCGGCAGGGCGAAGGCGGCGGCGAGCAGCCGGCGGCCGAGTCCAGGGGTGCTACGGGTGATGCTCGAACAGTTTTCGGGCACGGCGGAACTCCTGCGGCTCGGTCTCCCCGTGGTGTGGGGACGGGAAGACGCGTAGGTGAGGGTGGGCCGCCGGCCGGTGGCGCGATGAAGATGACATGGCCTCGCCCGCCGCCGCTAGGCGTGTGCGCCAGGTTTCCGCATTTGTTACCGACGGGTTCAGACCAGGCCTCACCCGCGGTCGACCCGCGGTTCACCCCGCCGCCGGAATCTGCCCGCAAACCACCCCATCCCCGGCAGCCCCGCTCACACCAGCCGCGAACCGGCCCCGCCCGACCCCAGCACCTCCGCCAGGTCCTCCGCCAACCGCCGGGCATCCGCCGGCTCCAGCCGGGCCGTGGTGAACCGCAGCCCGGGCGGCGACTGGATCCGGTACCGCGCCCCGGGCGCCGCGACCCAGCCGCGCTGCACCAGCGCCGCCAGCGCCGAGGTCTCGTCCGGCACCGGCACCCAGACGTTCAACCCGCTCTCCCCGTGCGCCGCGATCCCACGCGCCGCCAGTTCGCCCAGCAGCGCGTCCCGCCGCGCCCGGTAGGCGGCCGCCACCCGCGCGACCGGCGCCGCGTCGGCGCGCCACAGCTCGGCGACGGCGCGCTGCAGCAGGTGGCTGACCCACCCGGCGCCCAGCCGCAGCCGCCCGGCGACCCGGCCGATCGTCTCCTCGTCGCCGACCGCCACCGACACCCGCAGGTCCGGCCCGTACGCCTTGGCGGCCGAGCGCACCACCACCCAGTGCCGCGGCCCGGCGCCGACCAGCGGGTGGTACGGCTGGTCGACCATGCCGTGCCCGTGGTCGTCCTCGATCAGCAGCACCCCGGGGTGCCCGGCCAGGACGGCCCGCAGCGCCTCGGCCCGCCGGGCGCTGAGCGCCGCGCCGGTCGGGTTCTGCGCCCGGCTGGTCACCACGACCGCGCGGGCGCCCTCGGCGAGCGCCGCGGCCAGCGAGTCGGGCAGCGGCCCCTCGTCGTCCAGCCGCACCGGTGCGGGCCGCAGCCCCATCGCGGGCAGCAGGTCGAGCAGGCTGCCCCAGCCCGGGTCCTCCACCGCCACCGCGTCGCCGGGGCGCAGGTGCGCGCCGAGGGTGCGCTCGATGGTGTCCAGCGAGCCGGAGGCGACCACGATCGGGCCGCCGGGCAGCCCGTCGGCCTCAAAGGAGGCACGGGCGAGCGCGAGCAGTCCGGCGTCGATGTTCGGGTGCCCGTAGAGCACCGGCTCGGCCTTCGCGGCCTCGGCGGCCGCCGCGAGGGCCTGGGCGAGGTCGGGCAGCAGGGCCGGGTCGGGGTTGCCGCTGGACAGGTCGCGGGCGTGCGGGGGTACGGGGACTCGGATCTGGTCGCGGGTGGTGAGCGCGGGCCGGGGCAGGATCCGACTGCCCTTGCGGCCGGCCGTCTCGATCACGCCCCGGTCGCGCAGCAGCCGGTAGGCGGCGGCCACGGTGTTGGGGTTGACGCCGAGTTCGGCGGCCAGGTCACGCAGCGGGGGCAGCGCGGTTCCCGGGGCAAGCCGCCCGCTGCTCACGCCCTGTTCGATGTGGGCGGCGATTTCGCTGGCGCGTCGCCCTTTCAGCGGATAGTCTCCTAGCACAAAGCATATTATGCACTAGTACATTGAGGTTGTCATGCCGGACACGCCGACGCACAGCACCACGACGCCGACCAGCGACGCCACCTACTCCCGTACCCCGCGCACCACCCCCACCCGGTACAAGGACCGCGCCACCTGGGAGCAGGAGGCGATCCACACCATCCTCGACAGCGCCTACATCTGCCACCTCGGCTTCATCGCCGACGGCGCCCCGATCGTGCTGCCGACGATCTTCGCCCGGGTCGGCAACCGGCTCTACGTCCACGGCTCCACCGGCAGCCGCCCGCTGCGCGGCGCCTCCGACGAGCAGGGTATGCCGGTCTGCATCACCGTGACCCAAGTCGACGCCCTGGTCCTGACCAAGTCCGCGTTCAACCACTCGGTGAACTTCCGCTCGGTGGTCGCCCACGGCACCGCCTACCAGGTCACCGACCCGGAGGAGCTGGACATGGCGCTGGCCGCCCTGGTCGACCATGCGATCCCCGGCCGCTCCGGCGAGATCCGCCCGGCCAACGCCAAGGAACTCGCCGCCACCGCCGTGATCCGGCTCGAGCTGGACGAGGTCTCGGCCAAGACCCGCGAGGACGGCGCCAACGACGACCCCGAGGACGCCGACCTGCCGCACTGGTCCGGCCTGATCCCGGTCACCACCGTGCACGGCACCCCCGTCCCGTACGACGAGTCCGTCCCGCTGCCCGCGCACCTGCACGGCTACCCCCGCTGAGAAGGGTCGCACCGATGCTGATCAGGTCCTGGGACCGCGGTGACGAGGACGAGTGGCGCGCCTGGCTGGCCGAGGGTCGCGACTTCGGCCTGCTCGCCGCCAACGGCCGCCCCGACGAGGGCCCGGTGCTGGTCCCGACGCACTTCCTGCTGGACGCCGAGCGCGGCGAGATCCTGCTCCACCTCGCCGCGCCCAACCCGCTGCTGGCCGCCGTCCGGGCCGACCCGAACGTCACCCTCGCGGTCACCGACGGCTACGCCTTCGCCCCCGGCCACTGGCGCGGCGCGCCCGGCACGCCCACCAGTTACTACGCCTCGGTCCACTTCCACTGCACGGCCGAGGTCGTCGAGTCCGCCGCGGACAAGGCGGAGATCCTCAACCGTCAGCTGGCGCACTTCCAGCCGGAGACCCCGGACGTCCGGGTGGTCCCCGGCGAGGGCGAGTTCGCCCGGCTGCTGCCGGGGCTGCGCGGGCTCCGGCTGACGGTGCGCGAGGTGCGGGCCAAGTTCAAGTACGACGACAAGAAGCCCGCCGAGGCGCAGCACGCGATCGCCGAGCGCCTCGCCGAGCGCTCAGGCGCCCCGGCCCTCCGTCACGACCAGGACGCCGCCGCCCGGACCCAGCTGCTGCGGCGCCATCAGCGGCGCACGGCCACGACGCGCGCCGCCGACTGACTTGGGGCCAGTCCCTCGGATCCTTGCCTGATCCGACAAAACCCCAAGGGGCTGACCCCGGGTCACCCGATCGGAACTCAACTCGGGCAGGCCGGCTGTCGCGCTGATCGAATGTGAGACGAGCCCTGCCCAACCGTAGGTGCGGGCCCGTCCACCTCGGGGAGCGCGCGTGCCCACAGTCCACAGTCCACGAGCTTCCGGCGAGGCCCACCTCGGGCACGTGGTGTTCATCTCCGCGGCCGCGGCCATGGGCGGCTTCCTGTTCGGCTACGACAGCGCGGTGATCAACGGCGCGGTGACGGGCATCCAGAAGCACTTCGCCGTGGGCCACGGCACCACCGCCTTCGTGGTCGCCATCGCCCTGCTCGGCTCGGCCGTCGGCGCGGTGGCCGCCGGCCGGCTGGCCGACCACCTCGGCCGGGTGCGCACGATGCTGCTGGCCGCCACGCTGTTCGCGGCCAGCGGCGTCGGCTCGATGTTCCCGCCGAACATCGAGGCGCTGGCCGCCTGGCGCGTGGTCGGCGGCATCGCGATCGGCATCGCCTCGGTGATCGCGCCCACCTACATCGCCGAGGTCGCCCCCACCGCCTACCGCGGCCGGCTCGCCTCCTTCCAGCAGATGGCGATCGTGCTCGGCATCACCGTCTCCCAGCTCGCCAACTGGGCGCTCAACCAGGCCGCCGGCGGCGAGTCCACCGGCCACCTCGGCGGCATTCAGGCCTGGCAGTGGATGCTCGGCGTCGAGGCCATCCCGGCCCTGGTGTACGGCCTGATGGCGCTGGCCATCCCGGAGTCGCCGCGCTTCCTGATCGCCGACCACCGCGAGGCTCAGGCCCGCGAGGTGCTGGTGGAGGTCGAGGGCCAGGACGTCGACCTGGACGCCCGGGTGGCGGAGATCCGCGCGGTGCTGGAGTCCGCCCACAAGCCCCGGCTGAGGGACCTGCGCGGCGGGCGCTTCGGTCTGCTGCCGATCGTCTGGGTCGGCATCGGCGCCTCGGTGTTCCAGCAGTTCGTCGGCATCAACGTGATCTTCTACTACTCCTCCTTCCTCTGGCAGTCGGTCGGCATCAACGAGTCCAACTCGCTGCTGATCAGCCTCTCCACCTCGATCATCAACGTGATCGGCACGGTGATCGCGATGGTCCTGGTGGACCGGATCGGCCGCAAGCCGCTCGCCCTGGCCGGTTCCATCGGCATGGCGATCGCACTGGGCACAGCCGCCTGGGCGTTCTCCTACCGGCACGGCACCGGCGAGACCGCCACCCTCGACCACACCCACGCCACCGTCGCCCTGATCGCCGCGCACGTCTTCGTGCTCTGCTTCGCCTTCTCCTGGGGCGTGGTGGTCTGGGTGCTGCTCGGCGAGATGTTCCCCAACCGGATCCGGGCGCTGGCGCTGTCGGTCGCCGCCTCGGCCCAGTGGATCGCCAACTGGGCGATCACCGTCACCTTCCCGGACCTCGCCGACTGGAACCTCTCCGCGACGTACGTCATCTACGCGGCCTTCGCGCTGCTCTCCATCCCGTTCGTGGCCTTCTGCATCAAGGAGACCAAGGGCCGCGCCCTGGAAGATATGGGCTGAGAGGCCGCTCCCCTGCCCACCCACGCCGCACGCGGCCCGACCCACCGAGAGGAAGCCATGCCTGACCAGGGCGGCTCCCGGCAGAACGTCACCTTCCCGAGCAACGGCCGCACCGCGCACGGGTACCTGGCCCGCCCTCCGCAGGGCATCGGCCCCGGCCTGGTGGTGGTGCAGGAGTGGTGGGGTCTCACCTCGCACGTCGCGGACATGGCCGACCGCTTCGCCGCCGAGGGGTTCACCGCCCTCGCCCCCGACCTGTTCGGCGGCGCCACCACCCACGACCGGACCGAGGCCGCCCGCCTCAAACGCGAACTCCCGGTCGAACGGGCCGTCGAGGACCTCTCCGGTGCCGTCGACCACCTGCTCTCGCTGGACGGCGCGGTCGGCGACGCCGTCGGTGTGGTCGGCTTCTGCATGGGCGGCGGCTTCGCCCTGATGCTGGCCGCCCGGTCCGGGGACAAGGTGGCCGCCGTGGTCCCCTTCTACGGCCTGCCGCCCGATCCGGACTTCGGCTACCGGGGTCTGACCGCCCACGTCCTCGGGCACTTCGGCGAACTCGACCGCTCGATCCCGATGGCCGCCGTGGACGAGGCCGCGATCCGGATCGGCGAGGCCACCGACGTCCGCCCCGAGTTCCACTTCTACCCGGCCGGGCACGCCTTCATGAACGACGAGAACCCGCTCGGCACCTACGACGCCCTGCAGTCCGGGATCGCCTGGCGGCGCACGGTCAGCTTCCTCCGGGGCCACCTCGGCTGACCGCCGATCCAGGTGTCAAAACACGGTGGACACCTGTACGAACTCAAGGCCATAGTCGCTGGGTGCCGACCCCACCCCCACCGACAGCCGCCCGCCGCTTCGCCTGGGCGAGCCGCAACTTCCGCATCCAGACCGCTGCCACCGTGATCAGCGGCCTCGGCAACGCCGGCGCCCCCATCGCCACCGCCTTCGCCGTCCTCGGCAACGGCGGCACCGCCGCCGAGGTCGGCTACGTCACCGCAGCCCGCCTGCTGCCCACCGTGCTGCTCCTGGTCGTCGGCGGCACCCTCGCCGACCGGCTGCCGCGCCACCACATCATGGTCGCCGCCAACCTGTTCAGCGGTGTCTCCCAGGCCGTCCTGGCCGCGCTGGTGCTGGCCGGAAACGTCCAGCTGTGGCAACTGCTGGTGCTCTCCGCCGCCGGCGGCGCCGGCTACGCCCTCTACTCCCCCGCCGCCGGCGGCATGATCATGCATGCCGTCCCCCAGGAGCACGCCGCCCGTGCGTTCTCGGTCTTCCGGATGGGCCAGAACGCCTCCCAGATCGGCGGCGCCGCCCTCGGCGGAGCGCTCACCGCCGCCTTCGGTCCCGGCTGGGTGCTCGCCCTGGACGCGCTGTGCTTCCTGATCGCCGCCGCCCTCCGGTTCCTCCTGGAGGCCGAGTCCGCGCCCGCCGCCTCCGGCAGCAGCGTGCTGCGCGACCTGCGCGAGGGCTGGCAGGAGTTCGCCTCCCGCCGCTGGCTCTGGGTGATCGTGCTGCAGTTCGCCGTCCTGGTCGCCTGCATCAACGCGGTCGAGGCGGTGTACGGGCCGACCGTGGCCAACGACCGGCTCGGCGGTGCGGGCGCCTGGGGCCTGGCGATGTCCGCCTACGGCGTCGGCCTGGTGGTCACCGGCCTGCTGATGGCACGTTGGCGTCCCCGCCGGATCCTGCTGGTCGGCAACTGGGGCGTGTTCCTGTTCGGCGTGCCCGCCCTGGCCCTGGCCGTCGCCGCACCGCTGCCGGTGCTGGTCGCCGCGATGTTCCTCTCCGGGGTCGGCGTCACCGTCTTCGGCGTCAACTGGATGGTCGCGCTCCAGCAGGAGGTCCCGGAGGAGATGTTCTCCCGGGTCATCGCCTACGACGAGCTCGGCTCCTACTCGCTGACCCCGATCGGCACCGCGCTGGCCGGCCCGGCCGCCACCGTGCTCGGCCTCTCCGGCGCACTCTGGGCGTGCGCCGTGCTGTGCCTGCTGCTCAGCGCCGGGGTCCTGCTCGACCCCCAGGTGCGCCGGCTCACCCGCCGGCCCCCGGCCCGCAGCACCTCGGACGCACCGGTGCCCGTCGACGAGCCCGCGCCCGCCTCGTGAGCGCCCTGTGCGCCCCACGTGCGCCTGCCGACGCGCAACCAGTGGTACCCGTGGTTCGTCCGACCGAGTAGGAAGAACCATCCCTTTGGGAGCCCACCGGTGCCGAAGCCCCTGCTGTTCCTGGACGTCGACGGGGTGCTGAACCCGGTCTGTCCGCATCCGGAGGCCGGCTTCGACGCCCACACCCTGCTCGGCTACACCGTCCTGCTCGCCGCCAAGCACGGCCAGTGGCTGCGCGAACTCGCCGGATCGTACGAGCTGGTCTGGGCCACCACCTGGGAGGAGCACGCCAACACCCACATCGCCCCGGCGATCGGCCTGGACCCGCTCCCCTTCGTCCGCTTCACCGGGTACGTCCCGCAGCCCGGCGACCCGCGCGTCCCGCTGATGGAGCTGTTCTCCACCCGCAAGTGGGCGCCGCTGCTGCGCTACGCCGAGGGCCGGCCGTTCGCCTGGGTCGACGACGTCATCCCGCCCCGGCTGGTCCGCAGGTCGCTGTGGCGCCGCGACCGGCTGCTGCTGCCGGTGGACCCCGGCCAGGGCCTGGAGCGCCGGCACGTCGACCGCCTGCTCACCCGCCCGCCACGCGGCCGGGCGCCGACCGCCGGCGGATCGGCGGTCAGGGGGTCGGCAGCCAGCTGACGTTGCCGGCGAGCAGCGCGTACCCGACGAAGGCCACCGTGTCGATCAGCGCGTGCGCCGCCACGAGCGGCATCACCCGCCCCCAGCGCCGGTACAGCAGGCAGAACACCGCCCCCATCACCATGTTGCCGACCAGCCCGCCGACCCCCTGGTACAGGTGGTACGAGCCGCGCAGCACCGAGCTCGCCACCAGCACCGCCGGCCAGGACCATCCCAACTGCCCCAGTCGGCGCAACAGGTAGCCGAGGACGACGACCTCCTCCAGGATCGCGTTCTGCCAGGCCGAGAGCACCAGCACCGGCACCCGCCACCACACCTCCGGCAGCCCCGAGGGCGCGACCGTCAGGTTGTACCCGGCCGCCTGCGAGGCCAGGTACAGCGCCAGCCCGGAGCCGCCGATCGCCGCCGCGACGGCCGCGCCCCGGCCGAGGTCGCGCAGCTTCTGCCCGAGGTCGAAGCCCAGCACCCGCAGCGACGTGCCCTCGCGCACCAGCAGGTAGCCGACCAGCACCACCGGCATCAGTCCGCGCCCGATGTAGTAGAGCTGCCACACCAGGTCCAGCCAGGGCCGCCCGGGCGCGCGCGAGCCGTTCAGTGTGGCGACCTGCTGGCCGAGCCGGAGCGGTTCGGTGAGCGAGCCCGCGAAGCTGATCAGCGCGCTGATCCCGCTGGCCCCGAGGGAGAGGCCGAGGACGATCAGCAGCTCCGCGCCGAGCAGCCGGCGGGTGGGCTGCGCGGTCTCCGGCGCGGTCGGGCGGGTTGTCACGGGCGCTCCAGCGGACGGGCGGTCGCTCCGGCCGTCGGCCGACACCGGAGCGATCATCCTGACACAGCGGTGGCGGGGCCTGTCCGGCGGATGTGCGCCGGCGGGATCCGCCGGCCCCTACCCCACCGGCCAGGTGTGCACCGGCTCTCCGCCGCGCATGTGCTCGGCGTAGCGCCTGGTCATCGCGGCGAGCGCGGCCGGCCGGTCCATCCCGTACTGCTCGCGCAGCCGGTGGAAGGTCGCGCTCTGCCAGGCCGCGCCGTTGGTGCGGCGCAGACAGCGCTGCTCGATGATCCCCAGGTAGCGGTCCCGGTCGGCCGGCTCCACGCCCCACTCGTCCAGCCCCTGGTAGGCCATCGGCAGCAGCTCGCCCAACACCAGGTCGACGGCGGAGACCGTCTGCAGCCCGCCGCCGCGGCCCGCCCGACCGGGCCGCGGCCACTGGAACACCGCGTCGATGCCGTACCGGGCGCCCTGGCGGAAGTTCTCTTCCGCCCGCTCGAACGGCAGCCGGCTCCAGACCGGCCGGGGCTGCTCGGCGAGCACCCGCACCAGCCCGTAGTAGAAGGCGGCGTTGGCCAGCGTGTCGGCCACCGTCGGCCCCGCCGGCAGCGCCCGGTTCTCCACCCGCAGGTGCGCCACCCCGCCCGAGACGTCGTAGATCGGCCGGTTCCAGCGGTAGATGGTGCCGTTGTGCAACCGCATCTCGGCGAGCTTGGGCGCGGTGCCGGAGGCCAGCACCTTGAGCGGGTCCTCGTCGTCGCAGATCGGCAGCAGCGCCGGGAAGTAGCGCAGGTTCTCCTCGAACAGGTCGTACGCCGAGTCCACCCAGCGCTCGCCGAACCAGGTGATCGGGCGCACGCCCTGGGCCTTGAGCTCCGCCGAACGGGTGTCACAGGCCTGCTGGAAGAGCACCGGACGGGTCTCGCGCCACAGCTCCCGTCCGAACAGGAACGGGGAGTTGGCGCCGAGCGCGAGCTGTGGCCCGCAGATCGCCTGGGCGGCGTTCCACACCGAGGAGAACCGCTCCGGGGTCACCTGCAGGTGCAGCTGCAGCGAGGTCGCGGCGGCCTCGGCCACCATGGTGACCGATTCCAGTTGGAGGTGCTCGACGCCCTCGATGTCCAGCGCGATGTCCTCGCCCCGGGCGGCCAGGATCTGGTCGCTGAGCAGGCTGTACCGTTGGTTGTGGCTCATCGCGTCCAGCCCGGTGTGGTCGTGCTCCAGGGTCGGCAGGATGCCCACCATGACGATCCGGGCACCGGCCTCGGCCGCCCGCCGGTCGGCGTAGCGAAGCCCGGTGTCGATCTCCTCGCGCAGTTCCTCGAAGACGTGCCCGCAGAGCCGGTGCGGCACGATGTTGACCTCGATGTTGAACTGACCCAGTTCGGTCTGGAAGTCGCTGGAGCCGATCGCGCTCAGCACCTGGGCGTTGCGCATCACCGGCAGGCCCTGCTCGTCGGCCAGGTTGAGCTCGATCTCCAGCCCCACCACCGCCCGCGGCCGGTCGAAGCGGTCCTCGCGCAGCATCCGCCCGAGCGCGTCGAGGCAGGCCTGGAGCTTGAGCCGGTACTGCTGCCGATCCGCCAGATCCGCCCGAGTCGCCACGACCTTCTCGCCCACGGTCCCCTCCTCCTGAGACACCCGGCCGTCCGACCGTGCAAGCATCATGCCCACCTCGAAGATCGATACCCGAATGCTTGTACTGGCTTGCAATGCAAGGCAACTGACGGAAATTCAGGCCATCTGTAGACTTGCCCGCCACCACGGCCTGTGATAAACAGATCACCCTGCGCATTTGTTCGATGAATTCGAGGAATTCGCTCTGCGCTCCGGCCGGTCTTCTCCCGCCCCGAGTCCCTCGTCGACGGCGGCGACCGCGCCGGCTCCGCGATCCTGCACAACCGGACACGGCCAGGCCCCCGTCACCGAAGACGCGCCGTGCCACGCCGGTATGCCGCACTCGCACGCCGATCTCGCTTGGAGAGGCGGACCCCGCCATGACCCTGCAGACCCCCCAGCCCCCGCCGAGCGCCCTGCGCGCGGTCCTGGGCGCGCTCGACTCGGACACCGCGCTGCGCCAGCCCGCCGCCGCAGCACTGCGTCACCCGACCGGACCACTGCTCCCCGCGCATCCGCTCGCGGTGCACGTCCTGGACGGCCCGCACCCCGAGCTCCCCGCCGCCCGCCGGACCGGCTGGCGCTTCCTGATCAAGGACGGCGCCGACGTGGCCGCCGCCGCCGAGGTGGTCCAGAGCGCGGAGGGCCACACCTTCTCCCACTTCACCGCCGGCCCCTACCTCTCCTCCACCGTCCGGGCGCTGCGCGAGGCCTGGCAGCTCGCCCAGAACGCCCGCTCCCGCTGCCAGCCCAGGCTGCTCACCTTCCCCGGCCAGTACGCGACGGCGCTGTGGCTGCACAGTCCCGACACCGGCCCGGCCGCCGACCTGCTGATCCCGCTCGCCCCCGCCCCGCTCGGCGTCACCGCGCACCGCGCCTACCCGGCCGCCGAGTTGCTGCCGCTGCTCGCCCGTGCTCCGCTCGCCCGACCGCTGCTGCTCGGCTCCTCCTGAGCCCGCGCCGCCCCGTCCGCACCCTGCCGCCGGGCCACCGCCCGGCGGCCCTTCGCCGCGCCCTCCCCGCTCCGTGGCCTCACCCGAACGGCCACCACCTGGCCGGGCCATCCGCAATGGCCCCACCGGGCTATCCCTCGGCTGGCCCATCGGTGCAGGATTTCTCTCCGGCCCCACCTGAACGGGTGATCTCTGCCCGGGAGTTGTGGCGCATGTCACGAAATCCCTGCGCGCGCGCCCACAGATGCCGACACTGGGAACCAGCGTGGAAGGACCACCTGTCCTACCCACTTGAGCGCCGGTCCACACCTGGTCGGCGTTGCGGACAGGATCCGACTACCGCGGCGGCTCCGGACGGCACCACCTCCGGGACCGCACCACGGGGAGGATCGCAGAGCGAAGCGAGGGTACGCGTATGTGCCAGCACCGTCCTGAGTGCCCGTCGGCCGAGTCCGAGGACCGTGAGGCGGCCGTGCCGGTGGCCTGCCACCCGGAGCAGGGTTGGAGCCTGCTCTGCAACGGCGTCGTGTTGTTCGAGGACACCGGAGAGCTGCTGCCCGACGGCCGGGTGATCGCCCCGCGCCGCCCCGTCGCCCACGCGGCCTGAGACACCACCGGCTGAGACAGCACGGGCCGAGAGCGGACGACCCGCCCCGTACGGCCGGGACCGTACGGCCCGGGGCCACCCGGCGGGGGCAGCCGCCGACCCGACCGTAGAAGACGAACCGTAAGAGACGACCCGACTGGGAACGACAAAGGGCAGGGCCCCGGCAGAAACGTTCTGCCAGGGCCCTGCCCCATGTCCGTCCGCTGCGGATCAGACGCCGTACTCGTCCAGCGGCGGGCAGGAGCAGACCAGGTTGCGGTCGCCGTACGCGCCGTCGATCCGGCTCACCGGCGGCCAGTACTTGTCCGCCGGGTTCACGCCCGCCGGGAAGACCGCCTCCTGCCGCGAGTAGCCGTGCGCCCAGTCGCCGGCCAGGGTGGCGGCGGTGTGCGGGGCGTTGCGCAGCGGGTTGTCCTCGGCCGCCCACTCGCCCGAGCCGACCTTGTCAATCTCGGCCCGGATCTCGATCATCGCGTCGCAGAACCGGTCGATCTCGTGCAGATCCTCAGACTCGGTCGGCTCGATCATCAGCGTGCCGGCCACCGGGAAGGACATCGTCGGCGCGTGGAAGCCGTAGTCGATCAGGCGCTTGGCGATGTCGTCCACCGTCACGCCCGTCTCCTTGGTCAGCGGGCGCAGGTCGATGATGCACTCGTGCGCGACCAGCCCGCCCGGGCCGGTGTAGAGCACCGGGAAGTGCGGCGCCAGCCGCTTGGCGATGTAGTTGGCGTTCAGCACCGCGACCTGGGTCGCGTGCTTCAGGCCCTCGCCGCCCATCAGCCGGACGTACGCCCAGGAGATCGGCAGGATCGCCGCCGAACCCCACGGCGCGGCCGAGATCGGGCCGACACCGGTGGCCGGGCCGGCCTCCTCCTGCAGCGGGTGGTTGGGCAGGTACGGCGCCAGGTGGGCGCGCACCGCGACCGGGCCGACGCCGGGGCCGCCGCCGCCGTGCGGGATGCAGAAGGTCTTGTGCAGGTTCAGGTGCGAGACGTCCGCGCCGAACTTGCCCGGCTTGGCCAGGCCGACCAGGGCGTTCAGGTTGGCGCCGTCCACGTACACCTGGCCGCCGGCCTCGTGCACCAGGGCGCAGATGTCGGTGATCTGGGTCTCGTACACGCCGTGGGTCGACGGGTAGGTGACCATCAGCACGGAGAGGTTGTCGCGGTGCTGCTCGATCTTGGCCTTCAGGTCCTCGACGTCCACGTCGCCGTCGACCAGGGTCTTCACCACGACCACGCGCATGCCGGCCATCACCGCGGAGGCGGCGTTGGTGCCGTGCGCCGAGGACGGGATCAGGCAGACGTCGCGCTGGGTGTCACCGTTGGCGTGGTGGTAGGCGCGGACGGCCAGCAGGCCGGCCAGCTCGCCCTGGGAGCCGGCGTTCGGCTGGATCGACACGGCGTCGTAGCCGGTGACCTCGACCAGCTGCTGCTCCAGCTGGCGGATCAGGGTCAGGAAGCCCTCGGCCTGGTCGATCGGCGCGAAGGGGTGCAGCTGGCCGAACTCCGGCCAGGTCACCGCCTCCATCTCGGTGGTCGCGTTGAGCTTCATGGTGCAGGAGCCCAGCGGGATCATGCCGCGGTCCAGCGCGTAGTCCCGGTCCGACAGGCGGCGCAGGTAGCGCAGCATGGCGGTCTCCGAGCGGTGGCTGTGGAAGACCGGGTGGGTCAGGTACTCGTCCTCGCGCAGCAGCGCGGCGGGCAGCGTCTCGGCGGCCTCGGCCACCTCGACGGCGGGGACGCCGAACGCGGCCCAGACGCCGGCCAGGTGCTCGCGGGTGGTGGTCTCGTCGGTGGAGATCGAGATCCGGTCCGCGCCGTCCTGGTGGACGTTGATGCCGTGGGTGCGGGCGGCGGCGGCGATCTCGGCGGCACGACCCGGGACGACGGCGGTGACGGTGTCGAAGAACTCGCCGTGCAGCAGCTCCACGCCGCCGGCCCGCAGGCCCTCGGCGAGGGCGGCGGCGTAGCGGTGGGTGCGGCGGGCGATGTCGGCCAGGCCGTCCGGACCGTGGTAGACCGCGTACATCGAGGCCATCACGGCGAGCAGCACCTGCGCGGTGCAGATGTTGCTGGTGGCCTTCTCGCGGCGGATGTGCTGCTCGCGGGTCTGCAGCGCCAGGCGGTAGGCGCGGTTGCCGTCGGAGTCGACGGACACGCCGACCAGGCGGCCGGGCAGCGAACGGGCGTACTCGGCGCGCACCGACAGGTAGCCGGCATGCGGACCGCCGAAGCCCATCGGCACGCCGAAGCGCTGCGAGGTGCCGCAGGCGATGTCGGCGCCCAGCGAGCCCGGGGACTTCAGCAGGGTCAGCGCCAGCAGGTCGGCGGCCACGGCGACGATCGCGCCCAGCCCGTGCGCCTGCTCGATCACCGGGGCGAGGTCGCGGACCACGCCGGTGGCGCCCGGGTACTGCAGCAGCACGCCGAAGACGCCGCGCTCGACGATCTCGGCCGGGATGCCCTCGGACAGGTCGGCGACGACGACCTCGACACCGGTCGGCACGGCACGGGTGTTGATCACCGCGATGGTCTGCGGCAGGGTCTCGGCGTCGACCAGGAAGACACCGCCCTTGACCTTGGTGACGCGGCGGGCCAGCGCCATCGCCTCGGCGGCTGCGGTGCCCTCGTCCAGCAGCGAGGAGCCGGAGGTGGGCAGACCGGTCAGGTCGGAGACCAGGGTCTGGAAGTTGAGCAGCGCCTCCAGGCGGCCCTGCGAGATCTCCGGCTGGTACGGGGTGTACGCGGTGTACCAGGCCGGGTTCTCCATGACGTTGCGCAGGATCACCGGCGGGGTGAAGGTGCCGTAGTAGCCCAGGCCGATCATCGGCTGGAGCACCTTGTTGCGGTTCGCCAGCTCGCGCAGCTCGCCGAGGACCTGCGCCTCGCTGCGGCCGGCGGGCAGGTCCAGGGCGGCGATGGAGCGGATCGCCTCGGGAACGGCGGTGTCGGCGAGCTCGTCCAGCGAGCCGTAGCCGACGGACGCCAGCATCTTCTCCTGGGCGGCGGCGTCGGGGCCGATGTGGCGGTTCTCGAAGGGGCTGGCCAGCTCAAGCTCGGTGAGGGTCGAGGCGCCGGTGGGGCGTCCCGCGTTCGGCTGGGCGTTCATGGTGGTCGAGGCCTCCTGGTCACGGACCGGCGGGGGCACGCACGCCGACCGGTCGTTCCGCTGCGGACAGCGGATCGCCTGGGCGGACGAACCCGGAAGGCCTCCCCCTCTGTCATCGGGACCTGAGAGCTTCGCCCGCACGTCGCGCTGTCGGCGCTCCGTCGGCTTGCACCGTCGGTGAGGGTGGTGATCGCCGGCTCCCGCGCCGACGCTCCTGCCCTGCTTTCCAGAGTGACCTATCCCGCACGGTACGGATGCCTGAGAGATTCCGGGGAGGAGTTGCTCCTTCGGCGCCCCGACCAGCGGTTTTCGCCGTCGGAGACTCTCCCGAGCGGGCTCGGCAGTCGCCGCCCAGGGTACCAGCGGGAGGCCTTCCGATCACGGGTGTGTCAGGTCACTCCGGGTCTACGCGCGTCCCCCGGATGGCCCAGCGCCGAGCCCGTCCGGCGCACCCCGGTCGCGTCGGTCCGATTCATGCCTTTTGGTGTGAAGTGGCGGCCGGGACGGGTGCTCCGACGGCCGTACCTGCGGGAGTTCCGCAGCCGCAGCGCAGCTGGAGGAAAGAGTGCAGACCGACTTCGACCCCAGAGACCTCATCGGCCACAAGGCCGTCGACCGCAACGGCGACAAGATCGGCACGGTCGACGAGGTGTACCTGGACGACGCCACCGGCCAGCCCGAGTGGGCCGCCGTCCGGACCGGCATCTTCGGCCGGGACGCCTTCGTCCCGCTCACCACGAGCGAGTTCTCCGGCGAGGAGCTCCGGGTCCCCTACGACAAGTCGCTGGTCAAGGAGTCCCCGGACTTCGGCGTGGGGCAGCACCTGTCGCCGGCCCAGGAACTCCAGCTCTACCGCTACTACGGCCTCGACACCGCGGCGGCCGGCCAGACCGCCACCGAGGAGCCCGGTCGGCCCGTCCAGCCCGACCTCGACTTCGGCACCACTCCGGCCGCCGCGGCCACCACGACCGCCAAGCCACTCGACTTCCACTCCGCCGAGCCCGGCCCGACCAACCCCGTCAGTACCGTCACCGTCCCCAGTGCCGCCGGCACCGACACCGCCGCGGAGGCCACCGTGCGGACCCTCACCACCCCCGCACCCGCCGCCACCACAGCGACCACCCCCACCGTCGAGCCCAAGCCGAAACCGCAACCCGCCCCAGCCGCGACCACCCCGGCACCCACCACCAGCGCCGCCACCACAGCGACCACCCCCACCGTCGAGCCCAAGCCGAAACCGCAACCCGCCCCAGCCGCGACCACCCCGGCACCCACCGGCAGCGCTGCCACCTCGGCCCCGAGCGCCCCGGTCGAGGTCACCTGCCGCGAGGAGCGGCTGGACATCACCACCGAGTGGCACGCCCTGGGCACCGCGAAGCTGCGCAAGTACGTGACCAGCGAGCAGGTCGAGCGCCGCATCCCGCTGGTCCGCGAGCGGGTCCGGGTGGAGCGCATCCCGGTCAGCGACGCCGAGCGCGCCACCCTCACCGACAAGGAGATCGCCGAGGCGGTCGAGGAGGTCACCCTCCGCGAGGAACACCCCATCATCCGCAAGTACGTCGCCCCGGTCGAGCGGGTCCGCCTGATCGTCGAGCGCTACACGACGGAGGAGGTGGTCCGCGACGAACTCCGCCGCGAGCGCGTCGAATTCCACGACAGCACCACCGCCGACCCCGACCCGACCACCCCCGCGACCAACGGCGTCCGCCCCGACTCCCTGCGCCCCTTCTCCTGATCCGACCCACCCCCCAGGGCCCCGGACCCCCGTCCGGGGCCCTCGCCATGCCCCCACCCCGGCCCCAACTCCCCGCGAACGCCGCCCTCCTGCTCTCAACCCCCGGCCCCGCCGCAGGCGACATCCCGCCGCCTTTGCCAAAGCTTAACCGCTCGATATTTGACACTCTGAAGTATCTCCCTGCATGGTTACTTCAGTTCATTCACTATGTACGGGAGGAAGCAACCGTGAGTGAGGCACCCCAGCCCACCACCGCGGCCGAGAAGCAGAGCAACGCCCGGGTCCTGCCGGCCCTCATCCTGGCGATGCTATCGTTCAGCGTGGTGCAGACCGCGGTCGTCCCGATCCTGCCGTCGCTGGCCAAGGAACTGGACGTCTCCGGGTCCAACATCACCTGGCTGATGACCGCCAACCTGCTCTCCGCAGCCGTGCTGACTCCCCTGCTGGGCCGCTTCGGCGACCTCCGGGGCCGTAAGCCCATGCTGCTGATCTCGCTGGCCGGCCTGGTCGCCGGGTCGGCGCTGGCGGTCAGCACCCACTCCTTCAGCTGGCTGATCGTCGCCCGCGTCCTGCAGGGCGCCGGCGGTGGCGTGATGCCGCTGGCGATCAGCATCGTCCGCGACGAGCTGCCCAAGCAGAAGGTGACCGGCGGCGTCGCCGCCATCAGCGCCTCGATGGGCGTCGGCTCCGGCCTCGGCCTGGTGGCGACCGGCCTCCTGCTGGAGCACTGGAACTACAAGTCGATCTTCTGGATGGGCCTGGCCTTCGGCCTGCTCGCGGTGGCCCTGGTCGCCTTCCGCGTCCCGTCCGACCCGGTGACCGACAAGGACGGCGGCGCCGACCCGCTCGGCGCCCTCACCCTGGCCGGCTGGCTCTCCGCCCTGCTGGTCGCGGTCAGCCAGGGCAACCACTGGGGCTGGACCTCCACCAAGACCCTCGGCCTGTTCGCCGTCGCCGCCGTGGTCGCCCTGATCTGGGGGATCATCGAGACCAAGGTCTCGCACCCGCTGGTGGACCTGAAGATGATGTCCCGCCCGGCCGTGGCCTTCACCAACCTGGCCGGCCTGCTCATCGGCTTCGGCATGTACGGCTCGTTCATGGTCATCAGCAACTTCGCCCAGACCCCGGAGAAGCTGGCCCACTACGGCTTCACCGCGACCGTCCTGCACGCCGGTGTGATGCTGCTGCCGTCCGCGATCGGCTCGATGGTGGCCGCCCCGGTCGGCGCCCTGCTGATCGCCCGCCGCGGCCCGCGCCTGCCGCTGGTCCTCGGTGGCGTCCTCGGCGCGATCGCGATGGCCTACCTGGCCCTGCGCCACAGCGCCGAAGGCGACATCTACACCGCCTCCGCGATCTTCGGCCTCGGCATCGGCCTCGCCTTCGCCGCGATGCCGGCCTTCATCAACGGCGCCGTCCCGGTCGAGCAGAGCGGCATCGCCAACGGCATGAACTCCGTGCTGCGCACCGTCGGCGGCGCGATCGGCACCGCCGTGATGACCGCCATCCTGACCGGCGACACCATGAAGCTCCCGCCCAAGATCCAGCTGCTGCTGCCCACCCTGGACGCCTACAAGCACGCGTTCTGGACCACGGCCATCGTCTGCATCGTCGCCGGTGCCGTCCCGTTCCTGATCCGCACCGTCAAGCCGGCCGCCACCGCCCTGGGCGGCTCGGCCCCGCAGGACTCCAGCGCCGAGCTGGCCAAGACCGACGCCTGACCAGGCGTCCGGCCCGCGCGCTCAGGGACAGGGCGCGCGGGCCCGGCCTCCGTTACGTCGCGAGGGCATCACGACGGTGCGGAGTCCGGCACGGTATGCGGCCCCATCCGGTACTCCTACCGGGTGGGGCCGTTCCGCATCCCGAGCCCCTCAGTCGTCCGGCCCCTCACCGTCCTCCGCGCCCGCCACCCGCCGCAGCGGCAACGGCCGGGCCGGTTCCAGCGCGGGGTCGTCGACCGCGAAGGTCCGTACCCGTCCCGGTTCGCTCCACGGCGTCTCGAACCGCACGGTGACCCGCCCGACGCCGCTGCCCTGCACCCACCCCGGCCCGAACTCGGCGTGGTGGACGTCCTGTCCGGGCATCCAGCGCCGCACCACGACCTCCTCCGGCTCCTCCTCGGCCTCCGCCGCCCGGGCCGCCTCGGTGTGCTCGGCCGCCTCCTCGCGCAGCGCCTGCGCGAACAGGTCCTCCTGGGTGTAGTCGGCCAGTTGAGCCACGCCCACGCCGAGCAGCCGGACCCCGCCGGTGATGTCCACCTGTTCGGCCAGCCGCCGCGCCGTCGTGGTGATCACCGCCTCGTCGTCGGTGGGCCCGCCGAGGGTTTCCGAGCGGGTCAGCGTCGAGAAGTCGAACCGCCGGACCTTGAGCACCACCGTCCGCCCCGAGCGCCCGGCCGCCCGCAGCCGTCGCACGCACCGGGCGGCCAGCGCCTCCACCTCGCGCAGCACCCGGTCCCGGTCGGCCAGGTCCACCTCGTAGGTGTCCTCCACCGAGACCGACTTGGCGTCCTGGTCGGCCACCACCGGCCGCTCGTCCAGCCCTATCGACATGTGGTGGATCCCGGCGCCGTGCGCCCGCCCGAGCAGCGCGACCAGCTCCGCCTCCCCCGCCTCCGCGAGGTCCGACACCGTGGTCAGCCCGGCCCGCCGCAGCACCTGCTCGGTGGCCGGCCCGATGCCGGGCAGCGCCCGCACCGGCATCGGCCCGAGCACGGCCCGCTCCTGCCCGGGCTCGATCAGCACCAGCCCGTCCGGTTTGGCCTGCTCGGAGGCGATCTTCGCCATCAGCTTGGAGCCCGCCGCCCCGACCGAGCCGGTCAGCCCGGTGAGCCGCTGGATGTCCGCCCGCAGGTCCTCCGCCAGGGCGAGCACCAACCGCTCACCGGTGTCATGGTCCGCCTCCGCCAGCACCGGGCCGTACGCACCGGCCTCCAGATCGACGAAGGCCTCGTCCAGGCTCAGCGGCTGCACCAGCGGTGACAGCTCCCGCAGCAGCCCCATCACGATCTCGCTGTTCTGTCGGTACGCCTCGAAGCGCCCGGACAGGAAGGCCGCGTTGGGGCACAGCCGCCGCGCCTGGGCCATCGGCATCGCCGAGTGCACCCCGAACTTGCGCGCCTCGTACGAGGCCGTGGAGACCACCCCGCGTCCGCCGAGCCCGCCGACGATCACCGGTTTGCCGCGCAGGCTGGGCTTGGCCGCCTGCTCCACCGCCGCGAAGAAGGCGTCCATGTCGAGGTGGATGATGCTCGGCAGAGATCGCACCCGCTGATCATCGCGCACGGGTCCGACAGTGCGTACGAACCCGGCCGACGCCCCGCGACCGACGCCCGGCGCCCCGGGGCCGGTGGCCGGCGCCGTCGGCTACTCCTTCGCCGCCTGCGCCAGTGCCTTCGGGATGCCGTCCTCCTTGGGCCCGAGCAGCGCCGGGTCCGGCCGCAGCCAGGCGTTCACCGCCGCCTTGCCCGCCCCCGCGATCTCCCGCAGCCCGCCGTACAGCCAGGTGGAGTCGTGCAGCTCCGGCACCCCGACCGCGTACGACCGGATGCCCGCCGCCTCGCACAGCGCCAGCGCCCGCCGGACGTGGAAGTCCTGGCTGACCAGCACCGCGCGATCCACCCCGAAGATCCGGTGAGCCCTGGTGCAGGAGTCCCAGGTGTTGAAACCGGCGTAGTCGCGGACCACCCGGTCCTGCGGCACTCCGTGCTCGGTCAGGTACTGGTACATCGCGTCCGGCTCGTCGTACGAGACCCGCCCGTTGTCCCCGGTCACCAGGATGGCCTGCACCTTCCCCTCCCGGTACAGGTCCAGCGCCGCCGTCAGCCGGTGCTCCAGGTACGGCGAGGGCTTGCCCTGGTCCAGGCCCGCGCCGAAGACCACCGCCACCGGCGCGGACGGCGCGCTCTCGACCGTGCCCACCCGGTCCCCCGCCGCGGTCCACAGCCAGGCGCTCGGCGCGAGCGCCAGCGAGCAGAGCAGCGTCGTCACCTGGAAGACCCTGCGCTGGGTGCGCCGCTCCCGCAGCCGCACCCGCATCCCCGCCGCGCGGCGCCGCAGCAGCCCCGCTATCCCGGTGCCGACCCCCACATGCCCTCCCTCGATCGTTCCACCGGGCAACACGACGAGGCCGTGGGCCCGAACGGTTCCCCGTTCGGGCCCACGGCCTCGTCAAGATCAGTGGCTCACCACCGGCACGTCAGAACGTGTGCCCCGGAACCGCGCGTCAGACCGCCCGGTTGCGCCGCTGCGCCAGCTCGTCCCCCGGGTCCTGCCCGACGAGCGTCTCGCCGGTGTCGGTGCGCTCCGCGTGCAGCCGACCGAGGGTCAGCTCCAGCTCCCGCCAGACCGCCCCCACCGCGATGCCGAAGACCCCCTGACCACCCTTCAGCAGATCGACCACCTGCTGCGGCGTGGTGCACTCGTACACCGTCGCACCGTCGCACATCAGCGTCAGCCCGGCCAGGTCGGCCTGGTCGGCGGACTGCAGATGGGCGACGGCCACCCGGATGTTCTGCAGCGAGACGCCGACGTCCAGCAGCCGCTTCACGATCTTGAGCAGCAGGATGTCGCGGAAGCTGTAGAGCCGCTGGCTGGTCGCCGGGTACGCCGTCCGGACGCTGGGCTCCAGCAGTCCGGTGCGGGCCCAGTAGTCCAGCTGGCGGTAGGTGATGCCGGCCGCCGCGCAGGCCGTCGGGCCGCGGAAGCCGATCAGTTCGGATGTCGGGGCCAGCCGCTCGATGGCGGGCTGACCCGGCTGGACGGCCGGGAACCTGCCCATGCGGGGCAGGTCGGTCACGGTACGGGCGGCGCGGGGCACGTGCACGGCGCACAGGCCTCCCGCGGCCGCGTCATCGCCGGTGCTGCTCATGCCTACCTCCGTCCACTTGTGCTGCGGGCAACCCGACTGCGGGCATCGGCCACCCGGACAGCCACTCCTGACGGTAGGCAGTCCCCTATGACCCGTCAACGATCGCCACGCCGGGCCAGACAAACCACATCACTCAGGAGAGTGGTTTTTCGTGCCCCCAGTGTGGGTAGACGGGCGGTTTTTGGCAAAACGGCGCGTGAAACCGCCGACCGGACCGTCCGCGCTACTGCGGACCGCTGCCCCCGAAGTCCTCGGGCGACACCTGGTCGAGGAACTCGCGGAACTTCTCGACCTCGTCCTCCTGCTCGTCCGGAATCGCGATGCCCGCCTCGGCGAGCACCTCCTCGCTCCCGTAGATCGGCGTGCCGGTGCGCAGGGCGAGCGCTATGGCGTCGGACGGCCGGGCACTCACCTCGACCCCGCCGGCGAACACCAGCTCGGCGTAGAACACGCCCTCCCGCAGGTCGGTGATCCGGACCTCGGTGAGCTGCTGGCCGAGCGCTTCCAGGACGTCCTTGAACAGGTCGTGCGTCAGCGGGCGCACCGGAGTCATGCCCTGCTGGGCGAAGGCGATCGCGGTCGCCTCGCCGGGGCCGATCCAGATCGGCAGGTAGCGATCTCCCCCGACCTCCCGCAGCAGCACGATCGGCTGGTTGGAAGGCATCTCCACTCGGACACCCACGACGTCGAGCTCATTCACACAGGCAACCCTATGGCTCCGACCCCGGATATGAAAGCGCAGGACCGACGCCGCTGGTCAGCGCGGTGCACCCGACGGGTGAAGGACTCTTCGAACGCTACGGACGGGTCCGCAGACCGGCCTGGACCATGGCCGCGTGCAGCCGTACGGACAGCGTCGCGAGCTCCCGCGCGGTGGCCTCCGCGTGCGCCCGGGTCTGCGGGTTCCGGTGCCGCCGCAGAGGCGCCACCACCTGCTCCACCAGCGCGATCTCGCGTTCCGCCGCCGCCTTCATGGCTCTCAGGTGCCGCGGCTCCAGCCCGTACCGGCCGAGCTCCGCGACCAACCGGGCCACCTGCAACGCCTCGCCGTCGTACCCGCCGTCCGGGCCCGGCGTGACCAGCCCGTAGGACTCCCACTCGACGAGTTCCCGTTCCCCGGCCTCGGCTGCGGCCAGCAGCTCGGCGCGCCCCAGCCGGACCCCGAACGGGACGTCGGCGGAGGACACCAACTCGCGGTCGGCCTCCTCCATCGGCCCGGGCCGGGCCTCGGTGGCCGGCGGAAGCGCGGGCGGGGCCTCGCCGCGCTCGATCGCGTCCAGGTGTTCGCGGATCACCCGCAGCGGCAGGTAGTGGTCGCGCTGCATCCGCAGCACGTAGGCCAGCCGCTCGACGTCGGCCGGGCTGAACTTGCGGTACCCCGAGGGAGTGCGCTGCGGCTCCACCAGTCCCTCCGCCTCCAGGAAGCGGATCTTGGAGATGGTCACCTCGGGGAAGTCGTCGCGCAGGAAGGCCAGCACCGCGCCGATGCTCAGCAGATCGTCACCACCGCGCCGCCGCCCGGCCGGCCGGTCCGGGCGGAGCGGCTGCCTGGGGCCCGCGACCACCCCGCGCCCGACCCGGTCCAGCTGCGGACCGGACGACGACGCGGGGTTGGCCGCCCCGAGAGAAGAAGGGGAATCGCTGCTCACTCGGGCTCCTGCCGACGTTGGTTTCAGTACCCCCGGTGGTGGCCGGCGAAGAACACCAGCCGGTACTTGCCGATCTGCACCTCGTCGCCGTTGTTCAGCGACACCTCGTCGATCCGCTCCCGGTTGACGTAAGTGCCGTTCAGGCTGCCCACGTCCGCGACGCTGAAGCCGACCGGGGTCCGGCGGAACTCCACGTGGCGGCGCGAGACCGTGACGTCGTCCAGGAAGATGTCGCCCTGCGGGTGACGTCCTGCCGTGGTGACGTCCGAGTCCAGCAGGAACCGGCTGCCCGAGTTCGGGCCGCGCTGCACGATCAGCAGGGCCGAGCCCGGCGGCAGCGCGTCGATCGCCTGCAGCACCTCGGCCGACAGGGCCGGCGTGGTGCCGGTGCCGGTCGTGGTGGTGGGATCGTAGGACTCCAGACCGGAGATCGAGATGGTCGAGGTGGTCTCCGCCGCCCCCTCGGGCAGCAGACCGCCGCGCAGTGCGGTGCCGCAGTTGGAACAGAAGCGGGCCGCGGCCGGGTTCTGGTTACCACACCTGGGACACGGAGTAGGGCCAGCCATGTTCACAGCCTCCTGGCGCGGCACACCCGACGGGTTGTGCCCGGCGTACGGGTCCGGGGCAAACCCTCCACCAGAGGTTGAGGGTGCTGACGGGAAACCTATGCGCGGGTCGCCGGAGGGGTCAACCGACGCGCCGTAGCCCGCCTGATTTCCCGCGAACTGGGCGGCGCCGCCGTCCCGGTAGAGCTGCTGTCCGGCGTACGGCGCGGCCTCGGGGGCGGAGCGCATGCCAGGCACTACGGGCTCGTCCTCCGACCGACGGTGCCGAGCGGTGGGCGCCTCGACGGCGGCCGCGTCACGGCCCTTGTTGCGACCGAACAACTTCGAGAAGAAACTCACGGGCGAATCCCCTTGCGTGTGACAGACCCGCCCGCGGGGCAGGGTGAGAACCTCGGACAGGCTGCGGGCCCGGTTGCGGCTCGGGCCTGCTGGAGTGGTACTCCGACGGTTGGTGCTGCGATTGGTGCTACGGAGCGTACTGGTACGAACCAGTCTCTCCCACGCGGCGGCGGCGCCCCGCAGCGGGGTGCCGCCCGGCCGTGACGGGCCGTTCGTCGGACGCCCCGTCACTTCGAAGCCGGCTTGGCGTACTGCGGCGTCTTCGGATCCACGAGGGCGTCCACGACCACCTTCTGCTGCTGGGTGATCGTCGCCCGCGCCTGGTGGCTCTCCAGCGTACGGACGACACCACCCGGGATGTTCAGCGCGGGAGTCAGATCCTGCGGGTTCCCCACGACGGTGAACCGATAGGGCGGCGCGACCTTCTTGCCGTCGATCTGCACCCCGCCGCCCGACAGGTCGGTGAAGTAGGTGTTGACCACCACGCGCACATCGTTGATCTGAATCGCCTCCGCCCCCGCCGCTCGAAGTTCCTGCAGGGTGTCCAGCAGCATATCTGCCTTCACCTGCCCTTGGGGATCATCGACCGTGAGTACGATGCCCGGACCAGTGGCTTTGACCGTACCGGCCAGCACACCCAGTTCCGTCATCTTCTTCCTGGTCTGCTCCTGGGCCTCCTTGGCCTGGTTGGAGCTGTTCTCCAACTTGGCCAGGGACTGCTCGAGCTCCGCCTTCTCCTGTTGGAGACGCTGCTGACGGCTGTCCAGTTCGTCGAGGATCCGGACCAGGTCCTCCTGCCGGGCCCCGCGCAACTGGTTGTGGTGGTCGTTGGTCGAGCGCACCTGGATCGCCAGCGCCAGGCCGAGCGAGAACAGCAGCAGCGCCACCACCAGCTGCCCGCGCGACAGCCGCGGCGGCCACAGCGCCGCCTTCAGCCGCCGCCGACCGGCGGTCCGGTCCCCTGCGGAGGGCTGCTCGGCTTCGGCGGTCCCGGCCGGCTCGGCGGGCTCGGACTCAGTGGGCTCCGGCCCTGCCTCGACCTCTGGCTCGACCTTCGGCTCGGGCTTCGGCTGGGCCGTCGACTCGGGCTTCGGGTCGCGCTCGGGCTCCGCCTTCGACGTCCCGGCAGCGGACTCCGGCTCCGGCGCCTTCGTCAGTGATACCACCGGCTCCGGCTCCGCCACGGCGCCCTCAAGCTCAGCCTCAGCGTCAGACTTCTCCGCCTCCGGCTCCGCGCCCGCCTCCGCATGTTCGACCGCAGCGGTCTCCTCCGCCTCCTCCGGCCCGGGCGCCTCGACAGCCTTCCCGGCCGTTTTCTCCTCCGCCGCCTCGCGGCCCGGCTCAGGCACGGAAGACATGACGCCGGATCGCGGCCGCGTTGGAGAAGATGCGGATGCCCAGGACGACGACCACTCCCGTGGACAGCTGCGAGCCGACGCCCAGCTGGTCACCGAGGAAGACGATCAGCGCCGCGACCACCACGTTCGACAGGAACGAGACGATGAACACCTTGTCGTTGAAGATCCCGTCCAGCATCGCCCGGACGCCGCCGAACACCGCGTCCAGCGCCGCCACCACCGCGATCGGCAGGTACGGCACGACGGCGTCCGGCACCTCGGGTTGGACGAAGAGGCCGACGACCACCCCGATCACGAGACCCAGTACGGCAATCACGGTCTAGCTGCTCCTGTCCCTGTCGTGGTCTTGGTGGATCCGCTGGTCGGACGCCGCTTCGGGGTCGGACCGCCACTGCGTGCGGATGGTGAAACGGACGCGCCGGGGCTCTCCGAGGTTCCGGAACCGCCCGAAGGAGTGCCGCTCGGGCCGGCCGACGACGTGGCCGACGGGGTCGCCGTGGGCGTGGGCTCGGGCGTGACCGGTTGGGCGGTCCGCAGCGTCACCCCCACCGCCGCCGGCAGCGTCAGGCTCTTCTGCGCGGAAAGCGTCGACTTGATGCCGTACTTCTCCTGGAGCAGCCGCAGGTACTGCCCGGCCATGTCGCTCTCGAAGGCGGAGAGGAGCCTGGGCCCGTCCCCGATCGCCTGGATGTTGTACGGCGGGACCAGCGGCCGGTTGTCCACCAGCACCGCCTCACCCGCGGCGCGGATCGCGGACAGCGCGGTCAGCCGCTGGCCGTTGATCGAGACCGCTTCCGCTCCGGACCCCCACAGACCGTTCACCACCAGCTGCAGGTCGCGGTCGCGCAGCCGCCCGCTGTTGGAGAAGCCCTGCCCGGCCCGCGGGTCGACGTTTCCCCCGCTCCCCGTCCCCGGGGCGTCCTCCAGGACCAGCTTCACTCCCGGCCCGGTGACCTCTCCCAGGCCCACCGTGCCGGTCAGACCACCCGCGTCGACGTCCCCCGAGGGGAGCGCCTGCTGCTGCGTCTCCTCGACCTTGCGCCGCAGGTCCTGGACCTGCTTCTGCAGGTTGTCGGCCGAGCCGTTGCTGTCATTGATCCGGTGGATCAGCGCGTCCCGCTCCTTGGCGAGCGAAGGCTCCGCCTTGTGCGCGTTCACCGCGCCGACCGTCACCACGCCCCCGACCAGCGCCAGTCCGGCGCCCAGCGTGAGCAGACCCCGCAGGGTCCGGGGTATCCGACTGTCGTGCTCGCCGCCCCGCGCGGCGGCCGCCTCGGCGTAGCCCTCGTCCAGGCTGTGGTCCATCACGTTCGTCAGCAGCGACATCGAGGCGTCCGGACGGTTGTACCGTCCGTTCGGGGCACTCGGCGTCGGCGTCGCTGGCATGCGGACCATCGTCCCATGAACGCGAGGGGCCCCGCGCACGGCCCCTGAGCTGCACACACGTTGCACACACCCACGGAAAGTGACGGACCGCTCCGAATGATGTGAAAACGGACAGCGGGGCGTGCGAACCAGTCCGCACGCCCCGCCGATCAGGGCATTCGTACGCTCAGGCCGTCACCGCCCCGCGCCGTCGACCACCGCCGCCCACTCGTCGAGCAGCGCATCGGTGGCCTCGTCGTCCGGTCCCTCGGCCCACAGGTGGGTGACCGCCTCGGCCGGGTCCGGCAGCACCAGCGTCCAACGCCCGTCCGCCTCGACCACCCGGACGCCGTCCGTGGTGTCCAACCGCCGGCTTCCGGCCGCCTCCACCACCGAGCGCATGACCATGCCCTTGGCCGCCCACGGCGTCGCGATGTCCCGGCGCCGGATGTGCGCCTGCGGGATCCGCGCGTCGATCTGGCTCAGCGTGAGCTGGGTCCGGGCCACCAGGCCGACCAAGCGGACGAAGGCGGCGGCGCCGTCCAGCACCCCGCTGAACTCGGGCACCACGAAGCCACCGCGCCCGTCCCCGCCGAACACCGTGCCCTCGGCGGAGGCCGCCTTCGCGAGGTCGTCCGGCGTCGTCGTGGTCCAGATGACCTGGGTGCCGTGGTAGGCGGCGACCTGCTCGGCGATCCGGGTCGTGGTCACCGGCAGCGCCACCTGCCCACTGCGGCGCTCGGCCGCGACCAGGTCCAGCAGCACCAGCAGCGCCCGGTCGTCGTCGATTACCCGGCCCAGTTCGTCGACGAAGGCGACGCGCTCACCGACCGGGTCGAAGCGGACACCGAAGGCCGCCCGTGAGGAGGCCACCAACTCACCGAGCCTGGCCAGCCCGGCCCGCCGCGTCTCCGCGTCCTCGGTCGGCCGCGCCTCGTCCAGCCCGCTGGAGACGGTGAGCGCCTCCACCCCGAGCCGGCCGAGGATGCTCGGCAGAACCAGCCCCGCGCTGCCGTGCGCGGTGTCCACGACCACCTTCAGCCCGGCCTCCCGGACCCCCGTGGTGTCCACCGTCCGCAGCAGGTTGCCCGCGTAGGAGTCGAAGACGCTGGACGGGAAGGTCAGGTCCCCGATCTCGCCGGGGAAGGCACGCCGGTACTCCTGGCGCGCGTAGACGCGGTCGAGCTTGCGCTGCCCCGCCTGCGAGAGGTCCGCGCCGCGCTCGTCGAAGAACAGGATGTCCAGCGAGTCCGGCACTCCGGGCGTGGTCCGCAGGAAGATCCCGCCCGCGCTCCCCCGCGCCGTGTGCTGCCGGGCCACCGGCATCGGCACGTTCTCCAGGTCTCGGACGTCGATCGCGCTCGTCTGCAGCGCCGAGATCATCGCCCGTTTGAGTGCACGCGCACCGCGCGAGTGGTCACGCGCAATGGTGACGGTGGCACCCTTCTTCAACGTCGTGGCGTACGCGCCGGCCAGCCGTACGGCCAGCTCGGGGGTGATCTCGACGTTCAGGATCCCCGAGACGCCGCGGAGACCGAAGAGGTGCTCCTGACCGCGGGACTCCCAGATCACCGAGGTGTTGACGACGGCCCCGGCCTCGATGGTCTTGAACGGGTAGACCCTGACGTTCGCCGCGATGATCGACTCCTCGCCGACCAGGCACTCGTCCCCGATCACCGCGCCGTCCTCGATCCGCGCGGCCCGCATCACATCGGTGTTCTTGCCCACCACGCAGCCGCGCAGATTGCTCTGCGGGCCGACGTACACGTTGTCGTGCACCACCGCCTTGTGCAGGAAGGCCCCGCGCTTGACCACCACGTTGCTGCCCAGCACGGTGTGCTCGCGGATCTCCACACCGGCCTCGACCTTGGCGTAGTCGCCGATGTACAGCGGCCCGCGCAGGACGGCCTCGGGGTCGACCTCCGCGCCCTCGGCCACCCAGACTCCCGGCGAGATCTCGAAGCCGTCGATCTCGACGTCGACCTTGCCCTCCAGGACGTCCGCCTGGGCCTTGCCGTAGCTCTCGTGGGTGCCCACGTCCTCCCAGTAGCCCTCGGCGACGTAGCCGTAGACCCGCTTGCCCTCCTTCAACAGCTGCGGGAAGACGTCGCTCGACCAGTCGACGGACTCCCCCGCCGCGACGTAGTCGAAGACCTCGGGTTCCATCACGTAGATACCGGTGTTCACCGTGTCGGAGAAGACCTGCCCCCAGGTCGGCTTCTCCAGGAAGCGTTCGACCCGCCCGTCGTCGTCCGTGATCGTGATACCGAACTCCAGAGGATTCGGCACCCTGGTGAGACAGACGGTGACCAGAGCGTTCTTGCTGCGGTGAAAGTCGATCAATTCGGAGAGATTGAAGTCGGTCAACGCGTCACCGGAGATCACCAGAAAGGAGTCGTCCTTGAGCGCGTCCTCGGCGTTCTTGACACTCCCCGCAGTGCCTAGTGGCGTCTCCTCATGGGCATACGTGAGATGCATCCCCAGTTCCTCACCGTCACCGAAGTAGTTCTTGACCAGTGACGCCAGGAACTGGACGGTGACCACGGTGTCGGAGAGGCCGTGCCGCTTCAGCAGCCGAAGCACGTGCTCCATGATCGGCATATTGGCGACCGGAAGCAGCGGCTTCGGCATGCTGGAGGTCATCGGGCGGAGTCGGGTGCCCTCGCCCCCTGCCATGACAACGGCTTTCATTACGGGTGCGTCCTCCTTCGCGGTGGTGGACCTGCAGGTCCATCAAACCGTTCCAGAGGGTTCTCTACCCGGAAGGTATCGTCCGACGCACCGGTACAGCGTGGGACTTCTCTCAGATCACGTCTCAGGCTGTGGACGCCGAGGTCGCGGAGGCGGCCTTGACGATCTGCCGCGCCTGCACCGCGTAAAGAATGGCGGACCACCAGTAGAGCGTGGTTCCCCACCAGATGAAGGCCCAACTCACCACCTCGGCCGGCCGCGCGATCCAGCTGTGCACGTTGCCGAGCAACAGAAGCGGAAACGCGTACATCAGATTGAAGGTCGCGGCTTTCCCGAGGAAACTCACCTGCAGCGGCCCGTAACCGTGCTTGTTCAGAATGGGCAACAGCGAGGCGATGAACAGTTCCCGGGCCAGCAGAATCGCCGTCACCCACCACGGCAGAATCTCACGCCAGGTCAATCCGACCAGCGTGGACAGCACATAGAGCCGGTCAGCCAGCGGGTCCAGCAGCTGCCCCACCCGACTGATCTGCCCCCACCGCCTGGCGAGCTTTCCGTCCAGGTAGTCGCTGACTCCGCTCAGCGCCAGGATCAACAGCGCCCAACCGTCATTGTTGGGCCCGCCGAAGGCCGGCCACAGGATGAGCCAGAGAAAAAGCGGAACGCCGACCAGCCGGCCCATGCTCAGCAGGTTGGGGATGGTGAGGACGCGATCGGTCTGGACCCGCGTCTCCTGTACCTCCACCTGGGGGCCTCCTGTCCCATGTAACGACAATGCACGTTGACCTTACAACAGAAAAGCCCCCGTCCGGTTCACCCGGCGGGGGCTTCTCTCGAAGAATTGTTCGGCGGCGTCCTACTCTCCCACAGGGTCCCCCCTGCAGTACCATCGGCGCTGTGAGGCTTAGCTTCCGGGTTCGGAATGTAACCGGGCG